>JALZEL010000231.1 GCA_030862075.1 Actinomycetota bacterium
GCTAAACTTCCGCAGGCCGTAGCCGCTTTTCGTAGAGCTCCTCGTAGAACGGCCGGCAGCGTTCGTAGACCTCTTCCAGGCCCTCCGGGAGCTCCTGGTCATCTTCGAGCGGCTCCCTCTTGATGCCCGTGCTGTCCTCTGCCTCGGAGTGCCACTCCGCCCACATCTCCCAGTCCGGAATTTTGCGCGCCTCCCAAGAGAGGGCCTCGGGGATAAAGGGCACGCCGATCTTCTCGCAGTAGGCGGCTACGATCCCCTCCGGGTTCTGGGTTAGGTCCGAGGCTTCCACGATGGCCGGTTCTTCCCCGTTCTCCACCGCGAGGCTATACAACCCGTGTTGCAGCTCGTAGCCGGTCTCTTCGAAGGTGAAATCCGGCCAGAACCTGTTGAGCGAGGCGATGACGGGGATAGGATTGCGGATGATGAACGTGTTCGTGAAATTCGAGACGAACTCTGGGGTCATAAAGCCCTTCGTATGGAGGGCCATGTCCTTGAAGTATACGGTCTTCTCTTTATACTCGAGCATACTCCTTAGGACGTTCTCGGGGTTGTACTCAGCCTTCGGCTCCTGGTCCGCGTAACGGTCGCTCTGACGCTCCTCACTGTAGTAGTAGGAGGCGGAGAAGGGCTCGTGGAAGACCTTGAAGTCGCCCCGCTCCACGAAGACGCGCTCGAAGGCCGTCGAGATAGAGCGCGGCACCGCCCAAAGGGCCACGGGCTTACCGTTCGTCATACGACGCTCCTTTCTTTGCCGGTTCTTCGGCTCTTCTTCAAGCGTAGATTAAGCCCGCACAGTCTCTCGCGCGACGGCGCTCGTCGCAATACCCCTCGACAGATGTCTCCATCCAGGGGTGGGTTCGGGCACCCGGCTGCTATACTCTTCTTCGTGCTCCCCATTAAGCTAAACCCGGCACAGCTCGACGCTGTCACGCACACCGAAGGGCCGCTACTCATCCTCGCCGGGGCCGGCAGCGGGAAGACGCGCGTGTTGACGCACAGGATCTCTTACCTCCTGGATCAGGGGTTCGCCGCTCCTGACGAGGTACTCGCCATAACCTTCACCAACAAAGCCGCCAACGAGATGAAGGACCGGGTAGCACTCCTGGTGGGACCGGAGTCGAGAAAGATGTGGGTCTCGACCTTTCATGCTTTCTGCGCCCGCGTCTTGAGGGTCCACGCCGAGAAGCTCGGGTACCGCCGGGAATTCACCATCTACGATGGGGCGGATCAGGTCAGGCTCGTCAAGCGCTGCATCGTGGAGCTCGGCAAGGACCCCAAGAGGTTTAACCCCAGGTCTTTTCACGCCCAGATCTCTGCCGCCAAGAACCTCCTCCTAGACTCTAGCGACTACCTCAGGCAGACCGAGGGCTACATGGCCGAGAACGTCGCCGAGGTCTACGACCTCTACCAGAAGCGTCTCTACCAGAACAACGCGATGGACTTCGACGACCTCATAATGCAGACCGTCGCCCTCCTCGAGATCTTCCCGGAGGTCCGCGAGCGCTACCAGCGCCGCTTCAAATACATCCACGTGGACGAGTACCAGGACACCAACCACGCCCAGTACCGGCTCGTGAATACCCTGGCCGCCGCACACCGCAACCTTTGTGTCGTTGGTGACGACGATCAGAGCATCTACAGTTGGAGAATGGCGGATATCCAGAACATCTTAGACTTCGAGCAGGACTACCCGGAGGCTAAGGTCGTCAAGCTGGAGCAAAACTACCGCTCGACGCAGACGATCCTGAACGCGGCGAACGCAGTAGTGGCGAACAACGCCTCGCGCAAGGCGAAGGAGCTGTGGACGGCCGGGGAGGAGGGCGAGCGCATCCGGGTCTTTACTGCCGCCGACGACTACGCGGAGGCGCGGTTCGTGGTCTCGGAGATACGGAGGCTCGCGGATGCGGGGGCTTCTTTGAGGGAGGCCGCGGTCTTTTACCGGACGAACGCGCAGAGCCGTACCTTGGAAGACGTGTTGGTGCGGGAGGGGGTGCCGTACCAGATCGTCGGGGGGGTAAGGTTCTACGAGCGGGCGGAGATCAAGGACGCGATGGCCTACCTCTCGGTGATCTCCAACAAGAACGATTCGGTCTCCCTAGAGCGGGTCATCAACATTCCCAAGAGGGGCCTCGGAGCGACCTCGGTCGCGCGCCTCTCGGAGTACGCCCAGCGCAACGGCGTCTCCCTCTACGACGCCCTCACCGAGGCGGACGAGGCCGGGCTCTCGGGGAAGGCTCGCAAGGCTTGCTCCCAGGTAAGGGACCTCTTCGAGGGCTGGCGGGTCGCGGCCAAAGAGGTTCCGCCTTCGGAGCTCATAGAGGCCGTCCTCGACGAGTCGGGCTACAAGGCGGAGCTCGAGGCGGAGAACACGGTCGACGCTGAGTCGCGCCTGGAGAACCTCGCGGAGCTCGTCAACGCCGCCGCGGAGTACGAGCGCATGGAGCCGGAGGCTACCCTGGACGGGTTCTTGCAGGAGCAGGCACTCTTCTCGGAGGCGGACAAGCTTACGGGCGACGGGCGCGTCACGCTGATGACGCTACACAACGCCAAGGGGCTGGAGTTCGGGCACGTCTTCATCGTTGGGATGGAGGAAGGGACCTTCCCACACGCGCGTTCACTCGACGAGCAGAACCTAGAAGAGGAACGCCGACTGTTCTACGTCGGGATCACGCGGGCGATGAAGACGCTCACGCTCACGTACGCCCGGCTGCGCTCGACCTACGGCGAGCGCGAGTACCAGATGTCCTCGCGCTTCCTCTCGGAGGTCCCGGAGAAGCTCAAGGTCGGCTCGGTCCCCGGCGGCTTCGTCGGACGCGGAGGATGGGGTGGGGCGTTGCCCCGTGAGGGTAGGCTCGAAAGGTCCGCTGCTCCGGTGGACTACAGCGCGGGGGAGAGGGTGCGGCACGCCAAGTTCGGCTTGGGGGAGGTCGTCGAGGCTCAGGAAGGGAAGGTCGTGGTCCGGTTCGGCTCAGAGGAGAGGATCCTCGTGCCGGAGCTGGCGCCCTTGAGCAAGGCGTGAGGTAGAAGGGGGATCTCTATGAGCCACGTATACGTCACCGGGCACAGAAACCCGGACACGGACACGATAGCGTCGGCGATCGGCTACGCTGAGCTCAAAGGGCGCCTGAACCCGGAGAACGTCTACGTGCCGGCGCGCCTGGGAGAGGTGAACGCTCAGACGAGGTGGGCGCTTAAGAAGAGCGGGGCGAAAGAGCCGAAGTTACTCGAGCACATCAAGCTCCGGGTCAAGGACGTGATGCACGACGTGATGACGGCGCAAAGAAACGACCCTTTGCGCAATGTCGGGCTCGCGATGGCGAAAAGGAACATAGGCCAGGTGCCGATAGTGGACGACGAAGGAGCGATCGTCGGGATCGTCACCGAGAGGGACCTAGCGCGCATGTACATAAGAGAGTCGCGGGAGGCCTCGACCTTCGCTGCGACCCCCGTCTCCGTCGGCTCGATGGTCGAGGTCCTGGAGGGCGAACTTCTTGTGGGCGAGGACAAGGAGATCAGCGGTAAGCTGTGGGTGATCTCGATGAGCGTCGACTCGATGGGCCGGCAGATGGAGCCCGGCGACATCGTCGTCATCGGCGACCGCAAAAGGGGCCAGCGGCGGGCGATAGAGCTCGGCGCGGGCATCCTCGTCGTCTCGAACGGCGTTCGACCCGAGGACGAGGTCCTGAAGCTGGCCGAGGAGCAGGGCACCACGGTCGTGCTCAGTCCCTTAGACTCCTACGTGACAAGCCGGATGATACAGCTCTCCGTGCCCTGCCGGGAGGTGATGAGCGAGGACCCGTTGACCCTAGACCCGGAGGCCCTCATCACGGATATAACTCAGTCGGTGATGGAGGTTCACTACCGGGCGGCGGTCGCCGTGGACGACGACAAGGTGCCTCTGGGCATAGTGACGAGGACAGACCTCCTCAATCTCGAGCCACGGAAGGTCCTGCTCGTGGACCACGCCGAGAGGGGGCAGAGCGTCCCCGGGGTGGAGCAAGCTGAGATCGTCGAGATCTTGGACCACCATAACGTAGGCAACATCGAGACTAGCACACCCATCCCCGCCACATTCGATCCCGTGGGCTCGACGGCGACCCTGATCCTGGAACGCTACAAGGCGAGCGGCCTGAAACCGACGGAGCCCACGGCGAAGATGCTCCTAGCGGCGGTGCTCTCCGATACGGTGATCTTCAACTCCCCCACGACGACCGAGCGCGACCGCGAGGTCGTAAGTTATCTGGAGAACCTCCTGGACCTCGACGCCAAGCGTTTCGGGATGGAGATGTTCGAGGCTTCGTCCGACGTCTCGGACCTTTCGGCCCAGGAAATCATAATGCGCGACCAAAAGGAGTACGGCGTCAGCGGGGGCGCGACGAGCGTTTCCCAGATAGAGACCGTGGGTACCGGCCTTTTGGAGCGTAAGAGTGAACTGCTCGACTCTTTAGAGGAGTTGCGGCAGAAGAACGGTTACCTCTTGGCGGCGCTCATGGTCACGGACATCATAGGCCAGGGCACCGAGCTTCTGTGCACCGGCGACTGCGCCCCCGTGGAGCGGGCCTTTGATCGGCAGGTAGTGGACCACGTCATGGAGCTTCCCGGCGTCATGAGCCGCAAAAAGCAGGTCGCCCCCAAGCTCCTCTCGGCCTTCTAGGACTCTAGTGGCGAAGATCCTGGACGGCAAGGCCGTCGCCGCACAGATACGCTCCGAGGTCGCCGGAGGCGTCGCGGAGCTAAAGAGCAGCGGCATCCCGATACGCCTCGACGTGATCCTGGTCGGCAACGACCCGGCTTCGGCGACCTACGTCCGCATGAAGCAGAGGGACAGCGCAGAGGTCGGTATAGAGTCCCGGGACCACCGCTTCCCCGCGAACATATCCCAGAAGGAGCTTGCGACCCTCGTCGAGAGGCTCAACGCTGATGCGGCCGTCTCCGGTTTCTTTATCCAGCTGCCGCTCCCCGGGGGGCTAGATCCCCTCGCCCTCATCTCCAGCATAGACCCGTCCAAGGACGTGGACGGCCTGAGCCCCTTGAGCGCGGGGAAGCTTGCGGTCGGTCTTCCGAGCCTACTGCCCTGCACCCCGCACGGCGTCGTCCAGCTCCTCAAGCGGAGCGGCATAGAGATAGCAGGCAAGGAGGCCGTTGTGATCGGACGCTCCAACCTGGTCGGGAAGCCTCTGGCCCAGCTCCTCCTCCGCGAGAACGCGACCATCACGCTCTGCCACTCCCGTACGAGGGACCTGCCCGAGGTGGCGAAGAGGGCGGACATCCTCGTCGTCGCTGCGGGCCGGCGGGAGATGGTCGGAGCGGAGTACGTGAAGGAAGGGGCGGTGGTCGTGGACGTGGGCATCCACGCCAAAGAGGGGGGCGGGCTCATCGGAGACGTGAGGTTCGAGGAGATCGAGCCCGTGGCGTCTTACGTGTCGCCGGTGCCCGGGGGCGTGGGGCCGATGACGCGGGCGATGTTGCTCTACAACGCTTTGCGGGCGGCGCAAAGCGTTGGGGATGGCGAGGCTGGTTAAGGCTACTCTGGGCCGACTGGCTCGTGTTCTGCCGGATGTTCCGCGGTGGGTCGAGACGAGGTCGATGCTGCACTCGGGCCGCTGTGAGGTCTTCGGACTCGAGAAGGGTGGAGGCCCGGCTTCGTCGTCCGCGACACTGAGGATGTGCTGATCTCCGTCGCGGGGCGTCCGGCTACCGGTGCGATCGCGGACGCCGTCATCCGAGAGTGAGGCGAGGACGTCGTTGTCGCTCAACTCCAAAACGACTCCTACGTAGCTGAGGCGCTGCCGGGGTGGGAGGCCGGATGAGCAACGCTGCACCTGCTCGGGGCCACACCCCGGCTTCCCCGCGCTCCGGCGGACGCGGTACGCCTGCTTATCGGCGGAGTGCCTGATATATGGAGCTTGTCGCCAGGGCTTTGGCGGTGAGCCAGACCTGCGGTTCCGAGGCGACCCTGGCCGGGGAGTTCAAGATACCCTACTGCCTCGTCGGTTTCCCAGTCAACTATGCGACCGGCGTCGTCGAGCCAAAGCCCAAAGGAGAGCTGGATCGCTTGCTCGCCCTCACCGCGGACGTTATGCCCTGGCTCATAGTTCATGCGATCGAGATGCTAGAAGAGCGGGGTTTTCTACGATCTCGGGAATGTCTACCGGATCGAGGAAGGGCCGAATCGATAAACACGCGTCCGTGTACGATAGTTAAGCTCTCCCCCGGAAGCTGCGTTAAGATTGGTCGCAAAACCCGAGCGTTTAGGAGGTCGTCGATGATATCCGAAGAAGAGGTGCGCTACGTCGCCAACCTGGCGCGGTTAGGGCTCACGGACGACGAGGTAAAGAAGATGAGCGGGCAGCTCGGCGCCATCTTGGACAGCGTCGAGCAGATTGGCGAGCTGGATCTCCGCGACGTTTCCCCGACCGCCAACGCCTTGAGCCTCACCAACGTCTTCCGTCCCGACGAGCCGCGCGGGGAACTTTCGCGGGAAGCGGCCCTCTCGACAGCGCCCGATCCCGTGGACGACCTCTTCGCCGTTCCGAGGATAGACTGAGATGCCGATCGACCTGCTCGGCCTCACGGCCTACGAGCTGGCAGAGAAGATAGAGGCCCGCGAGGTCTCGGCCCGAGAGGCTGCCGAAACCGCCAACGCCCGCGTCGGAGAGGTCGAAGGCGACGTAAACGCCTACGTCACCACCACCCCGGAACTCGCCGTCGAGCGAGCCGAGAGGGTGGACGCCCGGACAAAACACGGCAGCCTCCGGCCCTGGGAGGGTGTCCCCATCGCCGTAAAAGACGTGCTCTCGACCCGCGGCGTGCGCACGACCTGCGGCTCGAAGATACTCGAGAACTTCGAGCCCCTCTACGACGCTTCCGCGCTCCTCAACTACGGCGAGAGCGTGGTCATGGTCGGCAAGGCCAACTGCGACGAGTTCGCTATGGGCTCCTCCACGGAGAACTCCGCCTACGGCGTCACCTGCAACCCCTGGGGCCTCGGCCGTGTGCCGGGCGGCTCCTCGGGCGGCTCCGCTGCCGCCGTCGCCGCGGGTGAGGGCTGGTGGGCCTTGGGCACCGACACCGGCGGCTCCGTCAGGCAGCCCGCCGCTCTCTGTGGCATCGTGGGCTTGAAGCCGACCTACGGGCGGGTCTCGCGCTTTGGGCTGATCGCCTTTGCCTCTTCGCTGGACCAGATCGGGCCGATGACCCGCGACGTGCGCGACTCGGCCCTCCTCCTGCAAGCGATAGCTGGCCACGACCCCCGCGACTCCACGAGCGCCAACGTCGAGGTCCCTGACTACATGGCGGAGCTCGAAGGCGACGTCGCGGGCCTCAGGGTCGGTGTGGTCGCCGAGCTGATGGGTGAGGGTATAGAACCCGGCCCGCGCGAAGTGGTTGAGCGGGTCGCACGAGGATTGGAGGACGCGGGTGCCGAGGTGGGGGAGGTGAGCCTACCCCATTCGCGGTACGGCTTGCCTGCATACTACATCATCGCCCCAGCAGAGGTATCTTCGAACTTGGCTCGCTTCGATGGCGTGCGCTACGGTTTGAGGGTCCCGGCCGACGGGGTGCACGAGATGTACCGCAAGACGCGCGAGGAAGGCTTCGGGGACGAAGCCAAGCGCCGCATAATGCTCGGCACCTACGCCCTGTCTTCCGGCTACTACGACGCTTACTACGCCCAGGCCCAGAAGGTGAGGACCCGCATCATCGAAGACTTCCGGACGGCCTTCTCCCGGTACGACGTTCTCGTCTCCCCGACCACCCCATCAGTGGCCTTCGAGATCGGTGAGAAGATAGCCGACCCGCTCGCCATGTACTACCAGGACCTCTGCACCATCCCTGTAAACCTCGCCGGTATTCCAGCCATAAGCGTCCCCGGCGGGCTCTCGGACGGTCTCCCGGTGGGCGTCCAGCTCATGAGCGACCACTTCACGGAGCCGATGCTGCTGCGGGCCGCCCGCGCCGTCGAGGAGGTCGCGGACTTCGAGTTCGAGTTGAAACCCTAACGAAAGAGGAAGCCGTCGGTAGCGGCGAAGAGCGTCCAAGACGCGCTCTGCGCCTCGAGACGGCGGCACGGGGATCAAGGTGACCACGCTCCAGCCGGGCAACATTGCGACCGAGCTTCCGGCGCTGAGCCACAACACCAAAGCCGTAGATCGCTACAGGCAGCCAAGCGGGGCACGGATCCTGGACCACGAGGACTCGTGGAGATCTCGCCCTCCTTTTCGCTCTGCGCGACCCTTTCGACCGGATTCTAGCATCCCCCATTGGGGCCGAGAACGGCGCCGGGCGGTGCTAGAATTATCCTGGAAGAGCAGGCAAGCGAGGCGCGAGGACTTACCACTTGCAGACACAGGAGAAGAGAACCTACCAGGCGGTCATCGGGCTCGAGTTCCACGTCCATCTGGCCACCCAAACGAAGATGTTCTGTTCCTGCCGGGTGACCTACGCTGAGGAGCCGAACACCCACACCTGCCCGGTCTGCCTCGGGCATCCGGGAGCACTCCCGGTAATCAACGAGAAGGCCATCGAGCTCGGGGTCATGGCGGGACTCGCCCTGAACTGCGAGGTAGTGTCCCACGCCGTCTTCGCGCGCAAGAACTACTTCTACCCCGACCTGCCAAAAGGTTACCAGATCTCCCAGTACGACCTGCCGATCTGCACCGGCGGCTACCTCGACGTCCCGACCTCCGAAGGCACGATCCGGGTCGGCATCACGCGCCTCCACCTCGAAGAGGATGCCGCCAAGAACGTGCACGTGGGAGAGTCGGGCCGGATGCACGGCTCGGTCGGCTCGCTCGTGGACTTCAACCGGGGCGGCACCCCGCTCATAGAGATCGTCACCGAGCCCGATATCCCCACCCCGGAGGCCGCGAGGGCGACGGCGACCCAACTTCGTTCCATCCTCCGGGCCATAGGCGTCTCCGAGGCCGACATGGAGAAGGGCCAGCTGCGCGTTGACGCCAACGTAAGCGTCCGCAACCCCGACGGCACCTTCGGCACCAAGACCGAGCTCAAGAACATGAACTCCTTCCGCTTCGTCGAGCGCGGCCTCGTGCGAGAGCTGGAGCGCCAGCGCGAGATCCTGGGGGGCGGCGGACGCATTACACAGACGACGATCCACTACGACCCGGAGACCGACGAGGTCCACGAGCTAAGGAGCAAGGAGTACGCCCACGACTACCGCTACTTCCCCGAGCCCGACCTTTTGCCCCTGGAGCTCACGGACGTCTGGATCCGCGAGATAAAGAGCCGCATCCCCGAGCTGCCCGAGCAGAAGAGGGTGCGCTTCGTCGAGCAGTACGGGCTCTCCGAGTACGACGCCAGCGTCCTCACCTCGGACGCCGACCTCGCCGACTTCTACGAGAAGGTCGCCGGTAGTGAAGCTACCGACCCCAAACAGGCCGCTAATTGGATCTCCGGCGAGCTCAGGGCGCGCCTGAACGAGACGGGGACGAGCGTCTCCGAGTCCAAGATGACCCCGGAAGCGATGGCCGAGCTGATCGGGTTGATTCAGAACAACACCGTCTCCCGCTCCGCCGCGAAGGATGTGCTCGGCACCATCTTTGAAACCGGCGAGTCCCCTTCGGTCGTCGTGGAGCGCGAGGGCCTGGCTTCGATGGGCGGCGACGAGCTCTCCGGGGTGGTGGACGAGGTCATAGCGGGCAACCCGGACGAAGCCGAGAGGATCCGCAGCGGGGACAAAAAGGTCATCGGTTTCCTCGTCGGCCAGGTGATGAAGGCGACCCGCGGCAACGCCGACGGCCGCCGGGTGCGCCAGCTCCTCATGGAGAAGCTTAACGGCTCCTAAAGGCGTACCGCGCGTCGGCGTCCTGTCTCCCGCGGCGTCGGAGCACCTCGACCCCGTTCGGGAGGCGGGCGGGGAGCCTTTGCCGCTAGGCTTGCCGGGAGCGCGTCCGAAGGGCGGCGTCGCGCTCCATCGAGAGTGGATCACCGACTGGACTCAGATCTCCTGCTCCGGCGAGAACCTCGACGCCCTGCTCGTGAGCGCCACAGAACCCGCAGAGCTCGCGGCCTTGCTGATAGCCGCGCTGCGTCTGTACGTGCCGGCGGTCGTCGCCGTTCCGCTCACCAGTCCCTTTGCCGTCGCCCTCGCGGCCCTGGGCTTCGTGCCCCTGAACGAAGATCCCGCGGAGGTCGTCGTGGGCGTCGCCCGCGATGGCGGTCCGCGCTCCCGTGAGCTGATCGAAGGCTTCTCTTTGGCGAACGCGTTGCGGGCCGGATTTTCTTCAGGGGCCGGCCCGGAGCTGCTCGTGCACCTCGCCGCCATGGCGCGCGAGGCTGGGGTGGTCGGTTTCCCGCAGATGATCCGGGTCCTCGCCCCCGAAAATCCCGGGATCTCCACCCCCGACTCGTCCTGGTTCAGCACGCATGGCGTCGCCGGACTCCTCGCCCACCTCGGCGAGACCCTACACGACGCGCCGACGGTGACGGGAAGGCTCAAAGAAGCTCTCCCGCCCACACCCCCAGCTCCGGAAGCTTCCGGTCCGCGCCTGGTCTTCGTCCGAGGCCGGGCATCCGGAACGGAGGCCGTCTGCCGGACGAGAGAAGGAGACGCGGAGGTCTCCGGCGATTGCCGCTTCTACCCTTCCGAGAAAGCGGCCATCCGGGCGGTGGAGGACGTTGCGGTCTATCCCTCCGACGTTCTCGTCGTGGCCGGTTGTGGGCCGCGCGGGGGACCGGGGCTCCTCCGGCTCGACCGGCTGAAGCATGCTCTCGGTGAGGCTGGCCTCGTCGGCGTCGTCCCGGTCCTCACAGACGGACTTCCTCCCGAAGACGCTCCGGGTACCTGGACCTCGCTCATGACGCCGGAGGCCGCAGCGGGCGGCGTCATAGGTCGCCTGTGGAGCGGGGATACCTTGCGGCTGGACCTTGCGGAAGGTCTCATCCGCACCGGCGTCGACCCTGACGAGTTTCGCCGCAGGGAGCCTTACGCGCCCCTGGTCCCTTCGGGATTCGATTATGCTGCCCGGTACGCCCGAGCAGTCCTCCCCGCACTCAAAGGGGCCGGGTTCGGCTAGCGGCGCCTTCTTCGTGTTGCCGGTTTGCTCGCGACGCCTCCGGAGGAAGATCCCAGTTTCCGGGGAGATAGCAACAACTTGTAAATTACTTGCCCCAGAATATAGCCATCGTAAACGATAATGTCTAGAATATGCGCCAGTTGTCCGCTGCAAGAGAGGAACCTTTAGAAGCCCATGATGAACAAGTACCGTCTTATGTCGCCGGGTCCGACCCCCATACCGCCGGAGGTATCGGCCGCGGGGGCGCTCCCGATCATCCACCACCGCACGCCGGAGTTCGGCGAGGTCTTTACCCGGGTCAACGAGAACCTCAAGCGGGTCTTCCTCACCGAGAACGACGTCTTCACCTATGCGGCGAGCGGGACGGGGGCTTTTGAAGGTGCGATCCAGAACCTCTTCTCGCCCGGCGACAAGGTGCTCGTCGTCAATAACGGCAACTTCGGCAACCGCTGGGTGAAGATGAGCCGGGCGTTCGGCCTGGAGGTCACCGAGCTCAAGTACGACTGGGGCGTGAAGGCCGACAACGACGAAATCGCCGACGCGCTCTCGCGGGACCCCGGGATACAAGCCGCCATGTGCGTCCTCTCGGAGACTTCCACGGGGACGGTCAACGACATCGAGGGCTTCGCCCGGGCGACGGAGAACGTCATCACGATCGTGGACGCGGTCTCGGGCCTGGGGGCGTGCGAGCTTAGGACGGACGACTGGGGTGTTGACGTTGTTGTGGCGGGCTCGCAGAAGGCGTTGATGTCGCCCCCGGGCCTGGGGTTCGTGAGTGTTTCGGAGCGGGCGATGCGAGCGCACGAAGAGGCCACGATGCCGCGTTACTACTTCGATTGGACGGCGGCGAAGAAGGCCTACGTCAAGGACCCGCCCCAGACGGCCTGGACGCCAGCGGTGAGCGTCATCATCCAACTCGATGTCGCGCTGCAGCAGATCCTGGCCGAGGGCGTCGAGGAGGTCTTCCAGCGTCACGTATTGCTGGGTCGCGCCTCGCGCGAGGGCATAAAGGGCATGGGCCTCAAACTCTTCGGTCCCGACGAGGACATGAACTCGGCCGTCACGGCGGCGTGGGTGCCCGAGGGGACCGACGGCAAGGCTCTCGTTAGGCTCATGTTCCGGGAGCACGGGATACAGGTCGCTGGCGGGCAGGGCCAGATGGAGGGCAAGATCTTCCGCATCGGCCACTGCGGCTACTTCGACTCCTACGACATCATCGCCACCATAGCCGCCGCCGAGCTGGCCCTGGAGTCCCTAGACTACCCCGTGGAGCTCGGCAGTGGCGTCGGCGCGGCCCAGAGAGTCTTCTCGAAGAGCGGGGTGGCCGCTTGAAGGTCCTGATAACCGAGGCCCTGGCCGAGAGCGGGGTCGAGCTACTGAAGAAGGATTTCGAGGTAGACGTCCTCCTGGGCCTTAGTACCGAGGAGCTTCTGGAGAACATTGGGGCTTACGACGGCCTCATCATAAGGAGCGCGACGAAGGTGACGGCAGAGGTCATCGAGAGGGCGGACAACCTCAAGGCGATAGGCCGGGCAGGGATCGGGGTGGACAACATAGACATCGAGGCGGCGACCAAGAGGGGCATCATCGTCGCCAACGCCCCTGAGAGCAACACGATAGCAGCGGGAGAGCACACCTTGGGCCTCATGCTCGCCGCGGCCAGACGCATCCCGGTCGCCGACGGTACCCTGCGCGGCGGCGAGTGGAAGCGCAGCGCCTTCAAGGGCGTCGAGGTCGCCGAGAAGACGCTCGGGCTCGTAGGTCTGGGACACGTGGGCCGCATCGTGGCGCGCGGCGCCTTGGGGATGAGGATGCGCGTCCTCGCCTACGACCCGTACGTCTCCGAAGACCGGATGCGCGACATGAACGTGATGCGCGCCGAGAGCGTGGACGAGGTGCTCGAGCAATCCGATTTCGTCTCCTTGCACGTCCCGCGTACCCCGCAGACAGCGGGCATGATCGACGAGGACGCCATAGAGAAGATGAAGCCCTCCGCGTACCTCATAAACGTGGCGCGCGGCGGCATCGTGGACGAGATCGCGCTCTACAACGCGCTTAAGGAGGGTAGGATCGCCGGGGCCGCGATCGACGTGTTCCGGGAGGAGCCGACGACGGACTCCCCGCTGTTTGCGCTCCCGAACGTGGTCGTCACCCCGCACCTCGGGGCGAGCACGGTCGAGGCTCAGGACCGGGCGGGCGTCACCGCCGCCGAGCAGGTCGCGGCGGCCCTGCTCGGCCAGGTGCCCTTGAACGCCATCAATGCCCCCGTCCCGGCAGGGGAGGGAGCGGAGTTCGTGGCCCATTTCTCGGAGCTCTGCGAGACCCTGGGGAATTTGCTCTACCAGCTCACGGACAGGCCCGCCAACACCCTGAAGATCGAGTACCGGGGCGAGGTCGCGGGCTTCGACACCCGGCTTCTGGACGTCTCGGCCATGAAGGGGCTCCTAGCCCGGATGGTGTTCGAGCCGTTGAACTTCGTAAACACGCCCGCGCTCGCCAAAGAGAGGGGCCTGAAGCTCGAGACCTCCCGGATCCGGGAGAGCACGGACTACACGAGCCTGGTCACGCTGCGTCTCGCCTCGAGAGGAGGCGAGGAGAACATCGTGAGCGGTACCCTGGTGGGTCCCCGGATGCAGCCGCGGATCGTCGAGGCTCTGGGTTTCACGGTCGACCTCGTTCCCCAGAAGCACACGCTCTTCATCCGCAACGAGGATATGCCGGGCATGATCGGCAAGGTCGGGACCATCCTGGGAGAGCATGGGATCAACATCGGCAACATGGCCGTCGGGCGCGACGCCCCCGGCTCCCCCGCCGCAATGGCCATAACGGTCGACGAGCCCATCCCCGACGAGGTCCTCAAGACCCTGCTCGAGGTCCCCGGCTTCACCGACGCCCGAGCCGTGAGCCTGTAGAGCGGTGTCGCCGAGCATCGACGAGATACTCTCCCGCTACCGGCCCTACGGCCCGGTCTTCAAACCGGGCGATAAAGCCCCGATCTCCGGCACCTACATCTGCGACCGGGGGACCATGCTCCCCCCGATCCGCGTCCAGCTTACGAAGGGAGATCCGTTCCCGGAGGCCGAGGGCTTGGGGCCGCACACTCGCTGGCGGGAGACCAACATCCAGGCGTAGAAGAGCCAGTCAACTGCCAGCTTCTCGTAGCCGGCCGTCGGCATAAGAAAGCGACTCAAGGTCCGTCGTTGCGCTGTCACAGATTCCCTCCGCCCGGCGTAGGGTAGCAGCGCCTTCTGACTGGTAGAATCTTGGGCATGCTGTTTGCTCTGCTTTGGAGGCGCGTGGTAGGCAAGCGGGGGAGCGGATTCGGTACTACCCTGGTCCTGGCGCTCGTG
>JALZEL010000239.1 GCA_030862075.1 Actinomycetota bacterium
GAGGAGATGTTCTCTCCGCCGGAGATGATCACGTCCTTGTCCCTATCCCTTATCTCGATGTACCCGTCCGGGTGCCACACCGCTATGTCGCCAGAGTGGTACCAACCGCCCTTGAAAGACTCTTTGGTCTCCTCCTCGTTGTCGAGGTAGCCCTTCATGACCATATTGCCCCGGAAGACGATCTCGCCCATCGTCTCCCCATCGCGCGGCACGTCGTTCACGTCGTCGTCGACGACGCGCACGAGGTCGGAGGTGACGTAGCCCTGGCCCTGGCGCGAGAGGAGCTTGGCGTGCTCCTCGGTGTCGAGCTCCTCCCACTCCTCGCGCGGGGCACTCGTGGTCGCGGGGCCGTAGGTCTCCGTGAGGCCGTAGAGGTGTATGGGCCTTATGTTCAGCTCGAGGAGCTGGCCGAGCAGGGTCGGCGAGGGCACGTAGCCGGCGATGGCGGCGGTGACTTTTTTGTCGAGCGTGTGGGCGTTCTCGTGATTTGCGAGTGGTATCTGGACGGTAGGCGCCGCGCAGTAGTGGGTAATGCCCTCGGACTCAAAGAGCTCCCATATTTTGTCCGGCTCGACCTTTCTTAAGCAAACGTGCGTCCCCGCGATGGCCGTCACCGCCCACGGGAACGTCCAGCCGTTGCAGTGGAACATCGGCAGCGTCCACAGGTACTTCGTCTCGTAGTCCATCTGCGTCTCGATGACGTTGCCTAGGGCGCTTATGTACGCCCCGCGGTGAGTGTACATCACGCCTTTGGGCTGCCCCGTCGTCCCAGAGGTGTAGTTGACGGAGATCATCTCCTCCTCGTCCTCCAAAACGCTCTCGACGGGTTCCGGAGAGCCCTCGGCGATGTAGTCCTCGTAGGGGTCGCCTTTCTCGCCCGTGTCGTCTATGCGCACGCGCTCAACGCTCTCGTCCACGTTCTCTAAAAGGTGTTCGAGTTCGGCATCCACGAAGACCATCTTCGACTTCGAGTGCTCGACGATGTATTCGACCTCGCCTGCGGAGAGACGGGTGTTTATGGCTACCATGACCAACCCTGCCGCCGGTATGGCGAAGGTCCCCTCCAGCATCGGCGGGATGTTCGGGCAGAGGAAGGCGATCCTGTCGTGCTTCTGGAAGCCTGCGTCCTTGAGGCGCGAGGTGAGGCGGTTGACCCTTTCTTCGAACTCCCCGTAGGTGTAGCGCCGTTCCCCGTGGACCACGGCGGTCTTGTCGGGAAACATGTAGGCGCTGCGCCTGAGGAAGCTCACCGGCGTAAGCTCCGTGCGGTAGACCTTCTCGTCCATCAGAGACCCTTTCCTTTCGTGTTGGAGCCTGGCTCCCTCGTATACGGCTACAGTATAAGGCTCTCCCTTCGGCCTTCGCCACCGTCGCGCTGGTTTTGACGGTTCTCTTCTCCTTGTATAGTTACGGGATACTGCTAAATCGGTGAGCACGATAGGAACACGGCTTGCCTGCCGCACTCTAGCTCCTTTAGCTTCGCAGCTGTTCTTTGAGACTGTCCACTTGTTTACAAACTTTTGACGATCCTTTAGCTAGGCACTAATGAAGCCCCTCAAGCAGCTTGCCCAAGGAATGTATACTGCTCTTGGCGGATAAGGGACAAAAGGAGAGGCATGACCGTGGAGGTCTTGAAGAACTTCGTCGGAGGCGATCTGGTCGCTGCTGAGGCGGAGGAGAAGCTTGAAGTTCTGGACCCGGCTACCGAAGAACTCTTGGGACGGGTACCGCTCTCGGGCGAAGAGGATGTGGAGAAGGTCGTACGTGCTGCGTCGGAGGCCTTTCGGAGGTGGCGCGAGGAGCCCGTCACGCAGAGGGCGAGGCGGATGTTCCGGCTTCAGGTGCTCCTTATGGAGAATTTCGAAGAGCTCGCCGAACTCTGCACCCGCGAGAACGGCAAGCACGTAGAGGAGTCCAAGGGCGAGATCCTGCGTGGCATAGAGGTCGTCGAGCTCGCGGCCACAATAACCACCCTGATGAAGGGGGAGACCCTCGACCAGGTGAGCAGCGGTGTGGACGTCGCCCTGTACAAGGAGCCTTTGGGGGTAGTCACCGCAATAACCCCCTTCAACTTCCCGGTGATGATCCCGCTGTGGTTCGCCCCTCTTGCGGTTGCGACCGGAAACACCTTCATCCTCAAACCCTCCCAGCGCACGCCGCTCTCGGCCCTCCGCCTCGCGGAGCTTTTCAGCGAGGCCGGTTTCCCAGATGGGGTCTTCAACGTAGTGCACGGGGCTGTGGAGACGGTGGAAGCCCTTATAGATCATCCGGAAGTCAAGGCCGTCTCGAGCGTAGGCTCCGCAGCAGCGGCCCGGAACATCTACAAGCGGGCGGCCGAGAAGGGCAAGAGGGTGCAGGCTTTGGGCGGGGCCAAGAACCATCTGGTGGTAATGCCGGACGCGGACCTTGAGGCCGCGGCCCAAGGCGTGTTCTCCTCGGCGTTCTCCAACGGCGGGCAGCGGTGCCTGGCGGGCAGCGTTGGGGTGGCTGTGGGCAGCATCGGCGACGAGCTGGTGGAGAAGCTGACGCAGATAGCGAGGGAGGCCGAAGTGGGGTCGGGCTTGAACCCGGAGATGGACTCCGGCACCGGCATCACCCCCGTAACGAGTGCTCAGGCAAAGGAGCGCATCGTAGGCTACATCTCGAAGGGAGAAGAAGAGGGTGCCCGGCTCGTCTTCGACGGCAGGAGTGGCAACGGAGAGGGAGGCGAAGGATTCTTCCTCGGGCCCACCATCTTCGACCATGTCACCCCAGAGATGGAGCTAGCCCAAGAGGAGATCTTCGGGCCCGTTTTGACCGTCGAGCGCATGGAGGGCCTCGACGAGGCCATACGGACCATAAACGAGTCCAGGTACGGCAACTCGGCAGCCATCTTTACCGGCGACGGAGCGGCGGCGAGGAAGTTCCGGCGCGAGGTCGCGTGCGGCATGATCGGGGTGAACATAAGCGTGCCCGCGCCGGTGGCCTACTTCCCGTTTACCGGCTGGAAGGACTCCTTCTTCGGGGACCTGCACGCCACCGGGCGCGACGGGGTGGAGTTCTACACCGAGCGCAAGGTGGTGATCGAAAGGTGGCCGTAGAGGGCGGCACCGGGGGACCCGTTATAGGGAATGGCCGATGAGGCGCGAGGAACACAGCAGTAGAGGTAAAACGGTCGCGGACGACCGCGTGTGCATGGGTCTGGTGGGGTTGGGGCGGATGGGGCGTTTTCACGCCGCCAACCTTGCCGGACGCATCCATCTAGCAGACCTGGTACGAATCGTGGATGCCGACGAGGACATCGTCCGCGAGGCCTCGGAGGGGCTGAGGGGGGTCGATTGGTCCACGGACTACGCCGATCTCTTGGAGGATCCTGAGATAGAGGCCGTTGTGATCGCGAGCCCCACGCCGTTGCACGCCGATATGATCGAGGCGGCGGCCCAGGCGGGCAAGCACGCCTTCTGCGAGAAGCCCATCTCGCTCGACCTGGAGCGCACCTACGGGGCCATCGAGTCCGCGCGCGAGGCGGGGATAAAGCTGCAGGTCGGTTTCCACAGGCGCTTCGACCTAGATTACCGGAGGGCGTGGGAGAAGATCGAGGCAGGTGAGGTCGGGAGGGTGTACCTCTTTCGCACCTCCTTGCGGGACATGCAGGCGCCTGACTTCGACTACATAAAGCGGTCCGGGGGGTTCTTCACCGACGTTACCCTGCACGACTTCGACGCTGCCCGCTGGCTTATCGGCGAGATCGAAGAGGTGACCGCGTTCGGGGCGGTGCTCTCCGATCCCGGGTTCGAGGAGGTGGGCGACATCGACCACGCCGTCGTCGCCCTCCGGTTCGCCGGAGGCGCTTTGGGCGTGATAGACAATAGCCGCGTTGCCGGCTACGGCTACGAGTGCTCTAGCGAGATCATGGGCTCGAAGGCCACATTGAGGCTCGATAACCACAGGCGGTCGTCGGTGGAGACGCTCACCCCCGACAGCTCGCACCAGGACTACGTCTCCGACTTCGTCGAACGTTTCGCCGACGCTTACGCAGCAGGGTTGGAGTCCTTCGCCCAAGCAGTACGCGAAGATCGGGATCCCGAGGTGAGCGGTGCTGACGCCGCGGCGGCCTTCGTCCTGGCAAGAGCCGCCGAGCGCTCGCACTGCGAGGGGAGAACCGTACGGCTCACTTATGAAACAAGGGAAGGCGAAGTCTTCTACGAAGAGGCCGATTAGGTTGGTAACGGGAGCGGAGACGGACGCAGACAGGCGACTCTATTGCCGAGGGGGGACTAAGTGAACCGGGAAGCGCGCATCGCGGGCGCTCCAATATCATGGGGAGTCAACGAGGTGTCGGGGTGGGGCCACCAGATGGACGCTGGGCGGGTGCTCGAAGAAGCGGCCTCGCTCGCTTTGCCGGCGATAGAGTCAGGTCCCGAGGGCTTCTTGCCGGAGGAGCCCGACGAGGCTTCGCGCGTGCTGGAGGGGTACGGCTTGCGGTTGGTGGGAGGGTTCGTGCCGGTCGTGTTACACCGAGCGGACGCTCGAGAGGAGGGGCTCGCCTCCGTCGAGCGGCAGGCCAGGTTTTTCGCTGCCGCCGGGGCCGACGTGATGATCTTGGCGGCCGACACCGAAGGGGAGGGCTACGAGGAAAACGTCGAGCTGGACGCCGCCGGGTGGGACGAGCTGTTCGAGGGTCTCTCTACAGCGGAGGAGATAGGGGTCGGGTACGGGCTCACCGTCGCGGTGCATCCGCACTTCGGGACCGCGATCGAGCGCCCGCACCACGTGCGGCGCTTTCTTGAGGGTTGCGAGACGGGGCTCTGCCTCGATACTGGACACCTCATGGTCGGGGGGGACGACCCGGTGGCGGTTGCCGAGCTCGCTGCGGATAGGGTTGGTATCGTGCACCTCAAGGACGTGGACCGGTACCTCGCGGAAGGGGTCGCGAAAGGGGAGGTTGGCTTTGAGGACGCCGTGCGCCGGGGAGTATTTAGGGCTTTGGGCGACGGGGATGTGGAGAGCGAGCGCGTGATCGGGCTGCTAGAGGGGTCGGGGTACGAGGGCTGGTACGTGCTGGAGCAGGACATAATGCTCGACGACGAGCCCGAGGAGGGCAAAGGACCCATCGAAGACGTGCGCAAGAGTCTAAACTTCGTCAGGAGCGTGCTCGACAGCGGGAAGGGGACCAAGGGCCTAGATGGCTGACCTTGAGGTCATCACGATGGGGCGGGTTAGCGTGGATCTATACCCCGAGCAGATCGGTGTTCCGCTTGCGGAGGTAAAGACCTTCGCCAAGTCGCTCGGCGGCAGCGCCACGAACGTGGCGGTAGCGGTGGCCCGATTAGGCCACAAGTCTGCGGTGATAACGAAGGTGGGCGATGACGGCTTCGGGCTGTACGTGCGGGCGGCGCTAGAAGGATTCGGCGTCAAGGCGCGCTACGTGGACACTGATCCCGATTTGCGTACACCCCTCGCCTTCTGCGAGGTCTACCCTCCCGACGACTTCCCTCTTCTCTTTTACCGAGAACCGAAGGCCCCCGACATAAACATCGAAGTCGAAGACCTGGACCTGGAGGCGATCTCGGAGGTGCCACTCTTTTGGATCACGGGCACGGGTCTCTCCGAGGAGCCGAGCAGGAGCACGACGCTCAGGGCGCTGGAGGCGCGTTCGGAGGGGATCACGGTAGTGGACCTCGACTACCGGCCGATGCTGTGGGAGTCGAGAGAAGAGACGGAGCGTTGGTACCGCGAGGCGTTAAAGCATGTCACGGTGGCGGTGGGCAACCAGGAGGAGGTCGAGGTAGTGGTCGGGACAGGCGACCCCCACGAGGCTTCAGCGGCGCTGCTGGATATCGGCCTAGATCTTGCGATAGTCAAACGGGGGCCGGAGGGCGTCCTCGTGCGAACTAAGGAAGGCGTCGCCGAGGCGCCGCCCATCGAGGTAGAGATAGTCAATGGCCTTGGGGCGGGCGACGCTTTCGGGGGCGCCTTATGCCATGCGCTACTCTCCGGGTGGGACCCCGAACGGAGCATCGCATACGCTAACGCCGCAGGGGCCATCGTCGCTTCCCGTCTCGCGTGCGCCGACGACATGCCAACCGCCGAGGAGGTGGAAGACCTGCTCGGACGGTCGTCCAATGTTTGAGATAGCCAAGAGGGCTGACGAGATCCGCGCGACGCGACCTGTTGGGGTCGATGCCGCTGTGGTTGGCGTCTCTGAGAAGGTATGAGATTAACGCGCGGACTGGAGGTACGCTGATGGGTGCAGTACGTCTGACCACCGCGCAGGCGTTGGTGAGGTTTCTGGCCAACCAGTACGTCGAGCGCGATGGCGTAGAGCACAGGTTTTTCGCTGGATGCTTCGGGATATTCGGGCACGGCAACGTCGCAGGCATGGGGCAGGCGCTGCAACAGTACGGCGACGAGCTCACCTACTACATGGCACGCAACGAGCAGGGGATGGTGCACGCCGCCGCTGGCTTCGCCAAGATGAGGAACCGCCTCTCGACCTTCGCCTGCACCTCCTCTATAGGCCCGGGCGCCACCAACATGATTACTGGGGCGGCGCTCGCCACTATAAACCGTCTGCCGGTGTTGCTCCTGCCGGGCGACATCTTCGCCTCTCGCGGCCCCGACCCTGTCCTGCAGCAACTTGAGACGCCAAACGATGGCGACCTCTCGGTCAACGACTGCTTCCGGCCTGTCTCCAAGTATTGGGACAGGATGAACCGCCCCGAACAGCTCATGCCCGCAGCACTCGCGGCCATGCGCACACTGACCAACCAGGCTGAAACCGGCGCCGTGACGCTGGCGCTTCCCCAGGACGTCCAGGTCGAGGCCTACGACTTCCCGGAGGAGTTCCTCAGGCGCCGCGTGTGGCGCATAAGACGACCGCTCCCCGACCGCGCAGCCCTCGAAGAAGCCGCCGCTCTTATCAAGGAGTCCCGACGCCCGCTCGTAGTAGCCGGAGGCGGCGTGATCTACTCCGAGGCCACCGAGGCCCTGCGAGGTTTCGCGGAAGCCACGGGCATTCCCGTCGCCGAGACGCAGGCGGGTAAGGGGTCGCTGCCCTACGATCATCCGGCGGCCCTCGGTGCGGTGGGGGTTACGGGTACGCGCGGCGCCAACCGTATCGCCCGGGACACCGACGTCGTGATCGGCGTCGGCACCCGCTGGTCCGACTTCACGACCGCCTCGAAGACCGCGTTTCAGCATCGCGACGTCCGCTTTATGAACATCAACGTCGCGGACTTCGACGCCGCAAAGCACGCGGGGCTCTCGCTGGTCGGCGATGCGCGGGCGACGATCGAAGCACTCTCTAAGAAACTGGCGGATTATCAGGTGGCGGCGGACTACAGGGGACGGGTTGTGCAGGAGGTCCGGGAGTGGGACCGCGAGGTGGAACGCTTCTACACCTCGGACGACGAGCCCCGGCCGGCGCAAAGCGCGGTTATCGGGGCGGTCAACACGTTCTCTGACCCCTCCGATGTCGTGGTCTGTGCCTCGGGCTCCATGCCCGGTGATCTGCACAAGCTGTGGCGGACCAGGGACCCTCGGGGATACCAGGTCGAGTACGGGTACTCCTGCATGGGCTACGAGATCGCCGGGGGATTGGGCACGAAGATGGCTGTCCCCGAGCGGGAAGTCTACGTGATGGTCGGGGACGGTTCCTATCTTATGTTGAACGGTGAGATAGTTACCTCGATCCAGGAGAGGCAAAAGCTCACGATCGTACTCGTGGACAACCACGGCTTCGCTTCGATCGGCGAGCTCTCCGACGTAGTGGGCTCCGGCGGCTTTGGCACGCACTACCGGTACAGGGAGAACGGTTCTCTGGGAACCAACAC
>JALZEL010000244.1 GCA_030862075.1 Actinomycetota bacterium
TCAACGCCTCGCCGCGCGACCCGTGGGGCACCCCGGGGATGTACGAGATCGCGGTGCTAAACACCCCGATCCTGGAGGAGAGCAGCGCCGAGAGCTTCCAGGGGATAGATATCCAGCGGACCATCCGCTCGTTCGACCCTTGCATGCCGTGTACGACGCACGTCCACACGGACCGCGGGGTCATCACGCGCGAGGTGAATACCTGCGCCTGCGGGGCCGACGACTAGTGATCCTCGTCGCCGGCGTCGGCTACCAACACCTGAGCGACCTCTCCTTCGGGCCCAAGCTGGTGGAGCGGCTGCGGGGCTTGGACTGGCCGGATGATGTCCGTGTAGAGGACTTCGGCTATGGGCCCATAGCCATCCTCGATTGGTTCGAGGAGAGCCCGGGGAAGAAGTTCGAGCGCGCCATCCTCGCCGGAGCCGTCGAGCGCGGTCGGACGCCGGGGTCTCTGGTCACCTACGCCTGGCTCGAGAGCTCGCCCGACCCCGAGCTGGTGCAAGAGCGAGTGTCGGAGGCGCTAACCGGGGTCATAAGCCTGGATAACCTCCTGATCGTGGCGCAGCACTTCGGGGCTTTGCCCCCTAACACCGCCGTGGTGGAGCTCGAGCCGGTGGAGAAGGAGTGGGGCTCGGAGTTGAGCGCTCCCTGCGAGGAGCGGCTAGAAGAGGCCGTGGAGTGGATCCGGCGCGAGGTCCACTCCGGTGGAGGACACACCGGGAACGGCCGGCATAAGGAGGTGCGTAACACGTGAGCGAGAGGACGTTCGATCCGGTAAGCGCTTTGCGCTGCCGGGATGACATCCTGCAAGCGATGTACTGGATGCGGGGCGAGGGGTTCGGAGAGGAGGCCGACGCCGGGATGCTGCAGAGCTTCCTGGTCGTGGACGAGGCTCTGTTACGGGAGCAGCTCGAGATTCTAGTGGAGGAGGGCTACCTGGGGGAGTCCGGCGGACGCTACCGGCTAAGCGCCTTAGGCGTGAAGGAGGGCGGCCGGCGCTTCGCTGACGAGTTCACAGACCTCCAACACACGGCCCACGGGGACTGCGGACCCGACTGCCCGCACTGCCAGGGCATCCCGCGCGACGCCTGTGTCCACTGCGCCCCGGACGGCGGTGGAGCGTAGATCATGTCCCCCTCGAAGAAAGAACTGCCCGTGGTCCAGGTAGGCCAGCCTGCCTCGCAACCGACGCCTTCGGGGCTCCCCGCCGAGTTCCAGCACCTTCTGCAGTGGATAGGGACCGGCTTGGAACGGATGGAGGAGATAGAGGAAGAACAGACGCGCGAGGAAGTCTTCGCCCTCCTGGAGGGGATAGACGTCCTGCACCGGCAGTCCCTGGGGCGGCTGCTGGAACTCGTCGCCGTTCTCGGGGGCCAGGGGCTCGTCGAGCGTATATCGCAAGACCCGATGGTGCGCACCCTGCTGGAGATGTACGACCTCCTGGAGGCGGACGAAAGGACGCAGGTGGAACGCGCCTTGGAGAATGTCTACCCGTACTTCCGCTCCCACGGGGGGAAGTTGGAGCTTCTGGGGGTAGAGAAGGGGGAGGTCCGGGTGCGCCTCTCGGGGTCCTGCGAGGGTTGTCCGGGTACCGCGACGACCCTCAAGCGGGTGGTCGAAGAGGCCTTGCGTGAGGGGTTCCCGGGCTTCAGGGAGTTGGTGGCGGAGGAGCCGCCGCCCAAACAGGAGAAGCCGATTCAGCTCGGAAGCCGACCCCTACGTCGCCCGCGCTGGGTCTCGGTGGGGCGTCTCGAGGACCTCGAACCGGGAGAGATAAGGGCCCTCCGACCGGAGGGCACACCCCTGCTCCTGATACGCCTGGATGGGGAGGTCTACGCCTACCGGAACGGTTGCCCGCCGGGGAGCGCCCTCACGCTGCACCTGGGGCGGTTAGAAGGCACTACCCTTGTCTGCCCCTGGCACGGCTGCCGTTACGACGCCCGGACCGGCAAGCGCCAGGATGACGAAGAGAAGCTGCCGGTGATGCCGGTTGCGTTGCAGGATGGAGAGATAAAGGTCGCTATGGGGGTGGAAGAGGTAGAACCGCGGTGAAGCCCCGGGTTCTGGTGGCCGGGATGGGCAACGACCTGCGTCAGGACGACGGCTTCGGGATAGTGGTCGTCCGGCGGTTCTTCGAAGAAGGCGTGCCGGAGGGCGTCCGGTTGTACGAGCCCGGGATCGCTGGCATCGGGCTGGTCCAAGAGCTTATGGACGGCTACGAAGCCCTCGTCATCGTGGACGCCACGGACCGGGGCGAGAAGCCTGGCACGGTCTACCTGCTGGAGGTGGAAGTCCCCGATCCGGAGGAGTTCACCGAGGAGAGTCGGCAGGAGTTCCTGGCCGACACGCATCTGACCGTGCCTTCGAAAGCCCTGACCCTGGCGCGAGCCCTCAAAATCTTGCCCCCCAAAGTGTACATCCTGGGCTGCCAGCCGAAGGAGCACGAACTGGGGATGGACCTGAGCGAACCGGTCGAGAGAGGAGTCGCCGAGGCCATCCAGCGCCTGCGAGAGTTGACCTCCCGCTTGGCGAGAGGCCTGCTTATCCCGTGAGGATGCTCACTAGGCCTGTGCCAGGAGATGCTCGGCGGTGTGAAGGGCCGGGGAGGATGATCGTAATGCACACACAGTTCGGCGCTATCCAGAAGACAGACATGCTGGTTAGCAACCTGCTGCCGAGAATAGGCTAAGGGCTCCGAGAATGGACATCGAGGCCTTCCGCGCCGAGAACACGCCTCAGATGCAGCGGTACGGCGAGGCTCTTGAGAGCGGCATCGTCCGCGGCAACATGGGTAGCCTAGTAGTGATCAAGCTCGGGGCTGGGGCCGAATTGGCCGAGCACGCCCATGAAGAGGAGCACGTGGGCGCGGTGCTCGAGGGCGAATTCAGCTTTACCGACGGCGACAAGGAGACGATTCTGCGCGCCGGCGATTTGTATCGTATTCCACCGAATGTGAGGCACGGCGTGCGCTGCGCGGATCACGCCCTTATCGTGCAGGTGCGTGCCGATTTCTTGATAGAGACGCGTTCCACTCTTAGGTCGATGTAGGATTCGAAGTAGTGAGTAGACGTACCGTCGTGCGCACCGGCCCAAGGAGCACGAGCTCTGTGAATGAGCTTGAGTAAATCGCTGCAGAGAACGCCTACCCGGGAGCGCCGAGAGATCTCCGTGGGGGGCATCGTGCAGGGCGTGGGGTTCCGGCCCTTCATCTACGCTTTGGCGGGGCGGCATGGGCTCACCGGGTTGGTGCGCAACGACGCCGAGGGGGTCCACATCGAGGCGGAGGGCCCTCCGGAGGAGCTGGACCTCTTCCTGCGAGAGATAAGGGAGGAGGCCCCGCCGCTGGCCGTGGTCGAGACCATAGAGTGGCGTCAGCTCCCGATACTTGGGGAGATGGAGTTTCGGATCGAGGAGAGCCGGGAGGGGCTCCAAAGACGAGCCCTGGTCTCGCCGGACGTCGCCACCTGCGAGGATTGCCTGGCAGAGCTCTTCGATCCCTCGGACCGGCGTCATCGGTACCCGTTCATCAACTGCACCAACTGCGGACCGCGCTTCACCATAACCCGCTCGATCCC
>JALZEL010000308.1 GCA_030862075.1 Actinomycetota bacterium
GCGGGTTGCACTGTTATTGACCCACCCCTCATCGGGGGCGCACCATCCTCGCTCAGAAGAGCTCCTGGGCAAACGTGGATGCACGCATGGTCGGCATGGTTCAACTTCACTGCAAACCGCTATAGGACAAGCCCTGGGCGAACTTAGAACCGTGTTCGGTTTTCAAATCGCCCAGATCGCTGCGAGATACAGTCTGGACGTAGAAGAGCCGCTATCATACACAATTCACGCGGCACTTCCGCCGGCCCAAGATGACGAGGAATAGTAGAGCCCACCGGCCTTCTTTGGCCGGGAAGTAGGCCCCCGACCCGCTCCGGAACGGCCCTTAGTCGCTGGTGTGCACCTTGCGCAGACGCTTGAGCCGGTCGAGAAGCAACTGACGCTCCTCATCGTCCATCAGCTCGTTGCGGTAACGGTGCTCGGCTTCGCGGAGTACGGTCCTCCGCACCTCGTCGCGGACGGCTCCGCGGAGTATCCTCTGTGTGGCCATAGGGCTCCTTCCCTGTGGTCCGGGCCTCGGGGTGCGCCAACACCGCCGGGGCCGCTTCTTTGTCGGCACCCTTATCATAGCAGTTTTGATGATATTGTGATATAGTTAAGATGAAACTAAAGCGCAGTAACCTGAAGGTGGTTAGTATGCAGACCGTGGTGTTCATAGGCAAAAAGCTTAAGGACTTACGGCTCAGGCGGGCAATGTCTCAGCGAAAGCTGGCCGAGGCGGCTGGCATAAGCCAACGGGCGATTGTTGACCTCGAAACCGATAGAAGAGAGCCTCACCCCTCCACGCTGGGGAAGCTTGCAGAGGCCTTGGGCGTCGAGCCCTCAAAGCTCTTCGAAGACTAGGCGGCCTGCGGGTGATTTGGTGACCAAGGGGAAGGGAAAGAAGCGCGCAGCCGGCGAGGAGCACGTCCGGCAGCGTCCCGACGGCCTCTGGGAAACCCGCATCTCGATCCCCGGCGGGAAGCCAAAGAGCTTCTACGGGAAGACCCAAGCTGAGGCCCTACGCAAACGCAATGAGTTCAAGGCTGAGTACCTCGGAGGAGGCCTGGACTTTGACGCGGAGCGGATCGCCTTTGGCGAGTACTTATGGCGTTGGCTTAACGACTCCTATAAGGCTTCCGTAAGGGAGAGGACCTACGATCGGGCGGAGTCTCTCGTGCGCGTCCACCTCGAGCCCGCCCTCGGACATGTGCGGCTCTCAAAGCTCACGGGTGCCACTTTCAGGGCCTGTACCAGCGTAAGCTCGACGCGGGCCTTAGCGCCCGCTCCGTCCAGCGGATCCACCAGGTCTCGAACACGGCGCTGAAGCAGGCGGTGAAGTGGCGCATGCTCTCCTCAAACCCGGCGGAGAACGCCACCAGGCCCAAGGCTGAAGACCCCGAAATAAACCCCTTGGATCGGGAGGAGGCCAACGCCCTCATGAATGTTGTACGGGGACATAGGCTTGAGGCCCTGATCGTGACCGCGATCCTCTCAGGCTTGAGGGCTGGCGAGCTCCTGGGGCTACGCTGGAAGGACGTGGATTTCGAGGCTGGGATCCTGCGGGTGCGCCAGCAGCTCGTTTACCCCCGCTCCGGTCTCAGACTAGGGCCTCCCAAGAGAGACTCCTCAAAACGTGCCGTCGACGTTCCGCCGCAGGTTGTGGCTGCTTTGAGGAGGCGTCGCGCCATCCAACTCGAGGAGAAGCTCAAAGCGGGCCCGGCCTGGGACGAGGGAGGGGAGTTCAAGGATCTCGTCTTCACCCGCCCGAACGGGAGGCCCTTGAATCCCTCGACCCTGACCCGTCGCTACCTAACACCCTTCCTCAAGGAGGCGGGCGTGGCGCACAAGGAGAGGCGTTTCCACGACCTCAGGCACACCTTCGCCACCCTCAATCTCCTAAACGGCGAGCACGTTCGAGTGGTGCAGGAGGCTTTGGGCCACTCGACCATTGCCCAGACCATGAACATCTACTCGCACGTCCTGCCAAGCATGGGCAAGAACGCGGCAAGGCGGCTTGGGGAGCTGTTTTGAATTCCCGTTATGGTAAAGAAGTGGTAAAGGCCTTGTCGTAAGATGACCCTCCGAATCAAAAATCCCTGCAAAACACGAAATTTGTGAACAGAGATTAGGTGCGAGTAGAGGCGGTCATCAGTAGCGCCTCGCTTCCATGAGGTGCTTGAGCCTCAGGAGGGAGCGCTCGCCGTTCATGCGGGCGAACCGTTCCATGCCGACAAAGCGGGCCGCGCGGTTCAGGATCTTGCCCTTCAGGCTGAAGTCGCCCGTGTAGGAGACGATGCACGAGGAGCCTTCTTCGACCGGGACTACCGTGACCTCGCCGCTGCCCTCGATGGTGGAGGCGTAGGCCCAGCGTATGACGCAGTCATCGTTCTCCAGGATCCTCACCTCAGGTTCGAGTCTGCCGACCGGGCTCTCCAACATGAGGCGGTACGAGTCCTCGTCCAGACGCTCGACGCCCTCTACGCCGACCATCCACTCCTTGGCGTTTCGAAAATCCCCGATGTAGGCCGCCACTACCGAAGCAGGGGCGTCTATGCGCTGCTCGATGGCGACGAAGCCTTCGGACTTCTTCATCCCCAGCCCAGCTCCTCCAGGCGATCCTCGTCGAAGCCGAAGTGATGCGCGATCTCATGCACGACGGTGATCCTCACCTGCTCCTCGAGCTCGTCGCGCGGAAAATCCCGCTCCAAAGGCCCCTGGAAGATGGTGATCTTGTCCGGCAGAATTCCGTGGTACCCGGAGGTCCGCTCCGTTAGTGGTACTCCCTCGTATAGTCCGTAGAGCACGTCGTCTTCGCCGGACGCGAGCGGTGTCGAGTAGTCCGGCCAGTCATCCACGACTATCGCCACGTTGTCCAAGAGCGCCGACAGCTCGGGCGGCAGCCCTTCCAAAGCCCTTTCGACCAGATCGTAGAACTCTTCCCGAGTGTCCTTCACGCGGAGTATTGTACACGGGAGGACCATTGAGATTACTAATTGCGCCGCTTGCTTGGGTAGAATGGCTCCTAGAGCTCGTCCGCTGGCGGGAGGTGCAGTCTTTGAGGTTCTTGTCGGGATCGCGTCCGGGGCGCTGGTTGATTTGGATCGTCTACAGGACGCAGAACAAACCGTTGCCGGTGCCGCATGCGGCGGAGTGGATGATGATCCCCGAGCACTCCGTCGAGCAGGTCCTGGAGACCGGCGCTCTAAAGAGCCTTCACCCCTCGGACGTGCTCGAAGCTGCCCGCCGCATGGACCGCCAGCGCCGCGAGCACGACGAGAGGCACTCAAGGGAGGCCTGACCCACCGGGACGCCGCGGGGATATACTGTACGCGTGGACCTCTTCGATGCCGAAGGCGCCGACGCGCTCGTTCGCCGGGCGCCGCTCGCGGAACGCTTGCGTCCGAAGAGCCTGGACGAGGTGATCGGGCAACCGCACCTGACGGGTGATGGCGGGCCCTTAAAGATAGCGGTGGAACGCAACCGGGTCGGTAGCCTCGTTCTCTGGGGACCGCCGGGCACGGGTAAGACGACGCTCGCGCGGGTGCTCGCCGGCGCGGTCGAGGAGGACTTCGTCCCTTTGAGTGCCGTCACGAGCGGGGTCAGGGATCTACGGGCCGCCCTGGACGCCGCGCGCGAGCGCCTCAAGTACGAGGATCGCGGCACGCTCGTCTTCATCGACGAAGTCCACCGCTTCAACAAGGCCCAGCAGGACGCTCTTCTGCCCGCCCTCGAAGAAGGCCTCGTGGATTTTATCGGGGCGACGACGGAGAACCCGTCATTCGAGGTGATCGCGCCGCTCCTCTCGCGCTCACGCGTCTTGAGGCTCCGGCCTCTCTCGGAAGATGACCTACGCGTCCTTCTCGACAGGGGGCAAGAGGCGCTCGAAGCAGAGGTCTCACCCGAGGCCGAGGCGTACCTTTTGAGGCTCTCTGGCGGCGACGGGCGGCGCCTGTTGAACGCCCTCGAAGCCGCCGCTTCTGCCGCGTCGGGACGGATCGGGGTCGCCGCCGTAGAGAGGGCGGTGGGGGAGAGAGCCCTTAGGTACGGGCGCGAGGAGCATTACGACGTCGTGAGCGCTTTTATCAAGAGCGTGCGTGGCGGCGATGCTGACGCGGCGCTGCATTACCTGGCGCGCATGATCGAGGCTGGCGAAGACCCTGTCTTTATGGCGCGCCGGCTCGTGATACTGGCTTCAGAAGACGTGGGCAACGCCGATCCTTACGCCCTCCCGCTCGCCGTCGCCGCGGCCCAAGCCGTCCAACTCGTCGGCATGCCGGAGGGACGCATCCCGCTCGCCCAGGCCACGTGCTACCTCGCCTCCGCCCCCAAGTCGAACGCCTCCTACACTGCTGTGAACAAGGCGCTCGAAGACGTGCGTCGCGGCCCCGTCCCCGAGGTGCCGATGCACCTGCGCAACGCCCCCACGGGTTTGATGAAGGACGAAGGCTACGGCGCGGGCTACCGCTACGCTCACGACGACGAACCCGAGGGGATGAACCAGCGGTACCTGCCCGACGAGCTCGCCGGGCGCGTCTACTACGAGCCGAAGGAACGGGGTGCGGAGGCCGGGATCGGGGAACGGCTGGAGCGGTGGCGTAAAGAGAGGGAGGGGCGCGAGCACTGAGGGAGCGTCAGCCTACGGTATCCTTTTGCTGATCGCTGATGGCTGGCTGCTGATCGCTGCCTCCATCGAGCGGCGTCTTCTCGTTGGTGGCGAGCAGGAGTGCCGTAAAGACGAAAGGCTCGAACCAGGTCACGTAGGGGTAGAACCAGAAGTTTACGGTGAGCTCGAAGGCGAGGATGAGGGCTGCGGAGAAGGCCGCGAGCTTGCGGACCGTCCTCTTTTTCGGGACAAAAGCGACGAGGAAGGCGAGAAGGATCACCGCCGTCGAAGGCAGCTGTAGCTGCTGAAGAAAACCGAGCTGGGGGACCTGGGTGAAGATGGTCCATGGGGTCTCGCGGGTGCCCTGGAAGGCCAGGGTCTTCTCGTAGAAAAGCCTCGCGCCCCCCACGGGGTCGCCGTCGAGGGCCAAGACCCAGAAGGTGAGGAGGACGACGCCCACTCCTCCGAGGACGAAGTCCAGGATGGGGGCGCGTTTTCGGGTGCCGTCATGGAGAAGCCAGAGGGGCGCGACGATGAGGGGGAAGAGCTTGATCGCGAATCCCGCTGCGACGCTCGCTCCCCGTGCCACGGGCGAGGTCGCCGCCGCGAGCCCCACCGCCAGGACCGCTGCCACTATAACGTCGTTGGTGTTGTTGTTGGTCGAGTACAACGTATAGGGGAAGATCGCCCAAGCGAAGAGGAGCGTCGCCCCGCCCCGCGCCCCCGCGTACCTCCACCCGGCGACGAGCATCGCCACAGCGCCCCCAACGAACGCGAAGGCAGTCAAAGCGTGGGCCGCCGGCAGGTAGTCCCACTCCCCGCTCCACCCGAAGAGCCACACGAAGGGCACGTACAAAAGGTAGTTCAAGGGACCGTAAGTGTCGCCGGTCCCGACGTCCTCGGGCATGTTGCCGTAGGGTAGTAGGCCGTCCAAGATACGGTCCGCCCCGACGACGCCCGCGTAGCCGACGTCTATCACCCTGGAATCCAGGTTCAGCGCGAGGACGAGGCCGCTGGCGAACGCTCCGAGCGCGAACAGAACTGACGTCGGGAAGTTGCTCGTCTTCTCGACCCGCTCGCCGCGCCCGAAGCCCATCAAGAGCGTCCTGACGAACAGGTAGAGAAGCGGCGGGTACCAGAGTAGTACTGCCCAGTACGAATCCCCCGCCCTGAAAAAACCGTGCGAGACGAGGAAGCCCAAAAGGGCCAAAACGTCGAGGTTGCGCAACGAGAAGAGCCTGTCGGTGCGCCAAAACGCGAGGGCGAAGACGAGGGCCATGGGCCCCCAGACGTACCAGTAGTTGGCCTGTTTGCCGTAGGAGCCGTAGTCACCGCGGGCCATCCGCCAGCCTACCTGATCTCCGGTCCAGGCGTAGTTGATCTGCCAGGTCTCGTCGTCCACTCCGACCTGGGCGACCTCCTTCCTCTCACCATCGTCCACCGGCATCCCGCCCACGGAGCCGCCCTCCTCGACCTCGAAGTGGACCTGCCATTCGCCGTCTTCGTACTCGGCGTCGGAGGTATAGGGGCCGTGCTTGGCGAGCTCCTCGCGTACCTCGGGGCTGGCGAGGGCGAGCTTTATCGCGTCGGCCTCGGAGGTGCTCGGGTAGGTCAAGGTGTCGGCGACGGGGTAGACCTCCGCGTCCTCGACTTCCTGTGTGTCGTCCACCACCGTAACCTCCGCGACCGCCGTCTGCGAGGCCTCCTCCCTCAGAATCACCCGCCAGAAGTCGCTCACGGGGTCGTACTCGGCCGAGGTTTCCACCGTCGGGCGAGAGAGAATTTCACCCACCTCCGGAGCGGAAGAAGCCGCCCGCCGCGCCTCTTCCGAGCTCGTCTGCGTGCCTGGCACGAAGCCAAAAACGGTGAGGAGCAGTGGCAAGAGGAAGACTAGGCCGGAGCCGCGGTATCTGAACCGGGGTCTCCTCACGTTGCGCCTCCCCGTTCGGTCACGGGTTTTTTCGCTGGTTTGCCTGCCGAGGGAAGGGAGAGCATTAATCCCCAGAGCACGACGAGTAGGAGGTTGCGTCCCAGGAAGACGTCGGTTCCCGGGTCTCGCCTACGGCCTTGGGGCTTCCGGGGAGTGGCCTCGATTATTCGGGCTCCTCTAGCTCCTGGCCGAAGAGCTCGGCCAAAGGCTCCAGGCCCTCGGGGGCGCCGGTCGCGAGCAGCGAGTCGTCGCCGCGTAAGACGTAGGTGTCGCGCGGGCGGTAGGTCCAGCGCCCGCCCCGGTTGACGGCCAGGGCGTGCATCCCCGTTTCGGTCTCGAGCCGTAAAGAGCCGAGGCTCTTACCGTCGGCCGGAGAGCCGGGGGCGACGTTGAGCTTGAGGACGACCTCGTCCGACTCGCCGATGGCGACCGAGAGGACCGGGTGTACCTCCTCGCCCTTCTCCACGATCCAGACCATCTCCTGCGCGCAGTCGGCGATGGTCTCGGAGGCGGTCGCCAGGTGGAGCATGCCCCTGAGGCGCGAGGGCTCCTCTATCTGCCGCGCGGCCAGAAGGACCCAGCGCTCGAGACGGTAGCGCATCTCGTCCATCTCGTCCTCTATGGCGACGACTTCGCGGGCGAGCCCGGCGTCGTAGTAGAGGAGGGCGGAGTAGGCTAACCCCACCGCGACCTCGGAGAGGTTCTTCATCTCGATCAGGACGTCCACAGCCCGCTCCAGTTCCGAGAGCTGCGCCCCGTCCTCGACGGGCGTAGGAGAACCTCCGGCGGGCTGCGCCCCGGCCATCTCCCTGAGCTCGGCGACGCCCTCTGGAGGGCCCTGCAGAAAGAGCACGTCGCCAGCCCGTAAGACGTCGTCCGGCTCGGGGTCGAAGTGCCACTCGTTGTCCGAACGGACCGCGATGGGCCGCATCCCCGTTTCCGTGGGGAGGTCCACGGCCTCCAAGGCCCGGCCGTCCAGGGCGCTCTCGGGGTGCACCCGGACTCGTGAGGGTATCTCCTCGGCCTCCGGTATGTCGTGCAGGAGCTCCGGCGGGATGCCCAAACGTTTCACCACGATCTTGGCGATGTCGTAGGCGGCGTTGCCGATCTTCTCTATGTCCTGCACGACCTGGAGTATTCCGGCCATCTGCTCGGAGTCGGCCGGGCTGCGGGCCGCGAGGATCGCTAAGCTGCGCATGTCAAAGACGAGCTCGTTCAGGCGCTCCTCCAGCCTGAAGACCTCCTCGGAGAGGTCCTCGGAGTTGTAGAAGATGGCCGCGTAGGCCAGATCCACCATAAGCTCCGAGGTGTTCTTCGCCGCGGCGAGCATGTCCTTGAGGTTTCGTGGTCGCGTGTCGCGCATAGTCTTATTACTCCACCAATCCGAAGACTACCAGGGAAATTATAAGGCTCATGAAGCCCAAGAGGTCCACTGCCGCGGTGATGATCGGGATTCCGTACGTATCCGGGTCAAGACCGACGCGGTAGCTTACAATCGAACCATAGTAAGCCGCGAAAGCGGCGGCGGTCGTGGCTATGAGGCCCGCCAGAGCGCTTACCCCAAGCATCACGAGAAAGCCGGGGCTCAGGCTGGTGGTCTCCAGGCCCAGCGTCGCGAGCAGGTCGGGGCTCAGCTGGCTCACGGCCACGGCCAAAAAGTGCGACGCCCCGCCGATGAACAGGTACACCCCGGTGGCGAAGATGTAGACCAGGGTAAAGTCCCTGAAGGTGCTCATCGGGGGTAACGCGCGGGGGGGCAGGAGACCGAGGTGTATCTTTGAGGAGAGCCGGCTAGAGAGGATGCCCCCCAAAGCTCCGCCCTCCTGCAAGAACGCCGGCAGCAGTATGAGCAGGGCCGCCAGCTCCACGAAGACCTCTTTGCGGTCCTCTAGGGCGACGCCGACGAGTATCGTCACCGCCCCGGTCATGGCCAGTATCGGTAAAGACTCGGCGAGGATGCGGCCCAAGTTCGGGGCACCGACCCTAAACGCGACGACTACGACGGCCACGGCGATGCCGATCAAAGCGATGGCCAGAGAGCTTGAGAAGATGGGGATCCCGATCAGGAACGTCGCCAGGACCAACGCCGGGAGCGTCAGTATGTCGCCGCAAGCCGTGATCGTGGGTGCCGCAATGTTGTCCATGTCCCAGCCGCGCGCGACGCTCAGGCGGGCCACCACGATGGTGATCCCCAAGAGCAACACCCCGGCCAACACCCCGCCGACGGTCGAGATCACGACGTAATCAAAGACCGTAAGCTCCGTCTCCACCCCCAAGAAGTCGCACAAAAGCCGGGCCATGAACGCCAAGAACACGCTGGAGATGAGCGACAGGACCGCTGCCGCCTGCACGTTCTCCGCAAGCACCCCCCGCCTGAGGTTCAAGCTAAAGAGGCCAGTCTGTATGGCGGTTGAGAGCCTGCTACCCATCGCCCCGAAGATGGCCCCACGCATCCCGATAGCCGCCGGGATTAGAACCGCCAGGCCCACCAGCTCGTCCAGGATACCGGCGATGCCCGCGAGCGCGATGCCGGCTACGAGCTCCCCTGTCGAGGAGATGAAGAGCGCTGCGAATCCCTGTCTTAGGGACTCCTTTTCTTCGGTCAGATAACCGAAGACGCGCGGCCGGATCCTCGGCCGCGCACGTAGCCGCTGCCGAATGCTCCCGACTTTCTCGGACTCTCCGGCGCGCTCTTCCCGGACCCTGATCCGAAACCTTCTTCGCTCTTTCTCAGACACGGTAGAGGTATAGCCGGTGCCTGAAGCATTGTAAAGAGCATTGCGGCGATTAGTGGTCGGCAAAACGGCAAGCCGAT
>JALZEL010000330.1 GCA_030862075.1 Actinomycetota bacterium
CTCCATGACGATGTAGGAGGCCTGACGTCCATCGAGTTCGTCCTCGCCGGCATCGTAGACCTGGACTATGTTCGGGTGGGAGAGCCTGGCGGCGGTCCGTCCCTCGCGACGGAAGCGGTCGCCGATCCCGGAGTCCTCCTCGAAACCGCCCCTCAAGACCTTGACAGCGACGGGACGATCGAGGACCTCGTCCCTGCCGAGGAAGACCACCGACATGCCACCGGCCCCGATCTCGCGCTCCAGCGCGAACCTGCCATCGAGGCGTCTCACAGGGGGCCTCCTCTGCGGCCCGAGGTTACTAGATGACCTCCCGCCCCATCGCTCCCGCGAAGGGCCGCAAGATCTCGCGCAACCCCATGAGCGCCTCCGCGGGCAAGGCCTGCTCCGCGTCGCACAAGGCTTCCTGCGGCTCGTGGTGGCTCTCCACGATGAGGCCGTCGGCCTCCGCGGCCACGCTGGCCTTGGACAACGGAACGACCAAGTCGCGCCTCCCGGCGGCGTGCGAGGGGTCAACGATCACCGGCAGGTCTGTGAGCCTCTTGGCCACTATCACGGCCGAAAGGTCCAAGGTAAAGCGCGTGGAGTTCTCGAACGTGCGTATGCCCCGCTCGCAGAGGACGACGTTGTCCCCGCCTGCGCTGGTTACGTACTCTGCCGCCAGGAGCCACTCCTCTACCGTCGCCGAGAAGCCCCTCTTGAGGATCACGCCGTGGTCCGTCCCCGCGATGGCCGCCCCGACGCTCTTCAGGAGGGCGAAGTTCGCCATGTTGCGGGTGCCTATCTGGAGCACCTCCGCGTGCTCCATCACGAGCTCTATGTCGTTCGGGTCTAGCACCTCGGTGACGGCCTTTAACCCCAGGTCTTTAGTGACCTCGGAGAGTATCTTCAAGCCCTCTTCCCCCAGGCCCTGGAAGGAGTACGGAGAGGTGCGAGGCTTGAAAGCGCCGCCACGGACGTACTCGAAGCCGGCCTGCTTGACGGCCTTGGCCGAAGACTCGAACTGCTCGTGGCTCTCGACGGTGCAGGGTCCGGCGACCACCCGGAAGGAGCCGGGTCGTATCATGCCGTTGTTGGTCGAAACGTTTGTCTTGACGCCTAAGGTGCTCTTCTCCGAAATGCTCATGTTAGCCAAACTCTCCGCGTTGAACTTCTAGGTCCCGGATACGGTGCAGAATGAGCTCGAAGATCTCGCGCATCGACGTGTCGTAGATGGGGCCCTCGTTCTCCTCGGCGACCTTGCGCAGGATCTCCTCCTCGCGCTTGGGGTCGAAGAGCGCCTTGCCCGCCTCGGCCTTTATGGCCACGATCTCCTGCACGATGCGCGCCCGCTCGTTGAGGATGCGTATAAGCTCCCGGTCGACCTCGTCTACCCGGCTCCTTAGCTCTCCTATCCTGGCTTGGGTGTCCGCACTCTCCATAGAAGAGTGATTCTATCCTAAAGCTGGTCAGCGTGTCGGCCGTCGGCAAAGGAATGAAAAGCCGCCGCACGAGCCGCATTGCAAGCTTCCCCTAACGGGTCTAGTCTATCTAAGAGCGGCCGACCAGAAGAAAGTGCCGATGCCTAACAGCGTGACTACTGGAAGGAGCGCATGAAGTTCAGAGGAGAGCTAGACCCGCTTAGCCCCTACAAACCGCCCCGCATGTCCCTGGAAGCGGCTGCGGAACACGTCGGCCCAGACAGAAGCCCGAACGGAGGCTACGTCAAGCTGACCTCAAACGAGCTCTCCTTCGGCCCGCTCCCCGAGGCCGAGACGGCGATGCGCGAGGTACTCCCCCGCCTGAACCGCTACCCCGACCGCCACGCGGGAGCCTTGCGCGAGGCAGTCGCTGCGGCGAACCCCTGCACAGATCCCGAGAACGTCCTCGTCGGCAACGGCTCCAGCGAGGTCCTTCTGAACCTTTTGCAGCTGGTCGAGCGCCCCGGGGAGGTCGTCTCCCCGTGGCCATCCTTCGGCCTCTACACGGCCATCGCGACCGTCCTGGGGCTGGAGATCAAGAAGGTCCCCCTCGCCGATGACCACCAAGTGGATCTCGCGACGCTCCTCTCCGCCAT
>JALZEL010000337.1 GCA_030862075.1 Actinomycetota bacterium
GCCGAGCATCGCGCGTCGCGATGGGTGATGACGCCCTGATCGTGGGCCGCTTGCGCGAGTAGTGGCAGATCGTCGAAGAACAGCAGCCCCACCGGTCCCGCCCGCATCGCGCTCCCGTTGCCGGCGGAAGGCGGCGGGGTTCCCGCTTCCTGCCAAGGCACGCCCTGACCTAGCCTTACCGCTGCCTCCTCAGTGGCCCTCCCTCGCCCGACAATCCGGCCCTCCGAGAAGATGGCGGCGATGCGCCGTGCGTAGTCTTCGGGGTCGTACCTTCCGCACGCAGCGTAGCTCTGCAGTAGCTCGCGGGCTAGTTGCGAATCGTCGGAGTACTGGCCGAAGTCGTACTTCCAACGGCGGCGATCTCCCGGGTGCCCTTTATCCAGCGCCTCTTCGACGTACGCTCGGCAGACCTCCGGCGGCTGACCTTCTACCACGAACCCCAGCGCATCCCCCACGCACTGGCCGATCAGGCAACCCTCGAACTGTTCCTTCGTTGGCAGATTGCTCATCCGCTCTCTTCCCTGCTACGGACCGCCCGCTGCGAAACTCTGGTGGTCATCCCACTAAGAGAGCCGCCTACTCATTAATCCTTCTACCCGACCCTCTCGGGCACACCCAACTCCTCAAGGCTCTCCAAAGCTCGACGAATGGTCCGAGCTCGCGCCTCGTCGACGCCTTTCACCTCGCTCAGCTCTTCCTCCGAGGCCTCCATCAAAGATTCTAGTGAACCGAACTCCTCGACCAGGCGCTGCGCGACTTCCTTAGGCAAGCGGGAGACCCGGGCCAACTGACGATACCCCCGAGGTCGTAGAAGCTTGCCCTCCGAGAGCTCCTCTTGCCGGTAGCCCAACGCTTTGGCCAGTTCGATCGAGTCCGATAGCTGCTCTGTGCCGAGGTTTAGGAGCCGCTCTTTGGCCTCCTCATAGGTCCTTCCCTCGGGAACATAGTCCCTAATAAGGGCCTCGTGCTGCCTTGGGACCCAGCGGGAAGACTGATCAAGCTGCATGCTTATCAGCCTTCCTTCTCGACCGAGCTCCTTGAGGTAGTCCTCTATCTCCTCGGTTATGTGTATTGTGTACTCGAAGGTTCGTAGCGTCCCGACGACCTCCCTCAGGCTGACCGTACCTTCATGCTCGTGGATCGATAGGAGCCGTACCTCTTCCCTGAGTCGCCGGGTGTACTTTTCTAAGGTAGCCAGCGCCGAATCAGATTTGTTAAGGATCGCCTGGGTTCCTTGCAGGATGCGCGGTGGTCGTTCACCAGGGTACAGCGTCACGACCCTCCGACGCTCAGAGATCGCTATCGCCAGGGCGCCGGTCTGCTGCGCCGTCCGATGAGCCGCCAGGTGGCGCATACCTGTCTCGCGCGACGGTAAATCGGGGTCCGGGTTTAGTTGTACGTTGGCGTGGTAGATGGTGGAAAAGTCGGAAGTTATCAGTATTGCCCCATCCATCTTGGCCAGCTCGTAGAGTCGCATGGCCGTGAACTCGCACCCCAGCTCCATGCCCCCGGAGACGAGGGACCCTTCTAGCTCCTCGGGGTTGGCCGCGACTACCAACCCCCCGTTCCCTGCCCGGATTATGTTCTCTATGCCCTCCCGCAGCTGTGTACCCGGGGCAACTAGCTCCAGAGCCTCCGATAGCTCCGCCGATAGCTTTCTTCCAGAACCCACCGGGGCGCCGCCTTCCCCTTTTCGTTCTTCGGGGGCACGCGTCGCCCTTCTGGTCCTTGTCATTGCCTAGATCCGGGCTCTGGTTTCTCGTCGGCTACCGCAACCGCATGTCGCGCCGCCCGTCTTGGGACGGCGCGATACACAGAAACCTTACCGTTGACCGAGCAGGGACTTCGCCCGCTGAGCTCGCTTGGCGTCTTCGTCCCTGACCTCACGGAAGAACTCGACCAGCTCCTGGTCCCCCGTCCGCTCGGCGTCCTCTACGTACTTGTCGTAGACTTGTCCACCCTCAGCGGCGTGATATAGCACGCTGGAGAGGTTGTAGACGTTATCGCTTAGGCCCGTGATCTGTTCGTCCTCAGACATTACCTTCCTTTCCGGCCGCTTGTGCAATTACTGTGTCTATTGTACATTTTACATACCCAACTGTGTAGTCTTAATAAACACAGCTTCGGCCGTCTGACAGCTAGAGGGAGAGTGTGAGAGGCGATGCTGCACGACTGCTTCTCCGTGAGGAGATCAGGAAGCTGAGAGTACAAAACGCCTTTACAGAGGAGGTAAGAATGGACCAAGAGAGAAACCTCTGGATAGTGCTGCTTACAGAGCGCGACGCCAAACGCCCAGAAGACGCGCCCGGCGAGGGTCTCCCCTTTAAAGTTAACCTTCAGCTTCTGTCCTTGGAGACAAGATTTGAGAGCGATCAGCAATTGGTGGTGTTCACTACCGAAGAGAAAGCCTTGGCTTACGGGCGACACCTCGAAGATCAGGCAGGCACAGACTGGCAGATGTTCGCGCCAGTTCGGTTGACACAAGCGCAGATAAGGGAGTTGATTTTCGAGGGTGACCCTCACGGAATTTGCGCCGTGGACCCTATCCCAGATGGCGAGGGTTTAGTAATCGGAGTGAACGGGTTACATCTAGTTTAGTCGATACTCATCCTATCATTGCAAAGCAGCTGCTGGTATCTCATGAGATCCGAGGTGCAACTAACCCCTCAAAGATGCATCATCGCCATCAGTCGGCTTCCGGGTGTCCATCGTTCGTTAGCGGCCGCTCCTCCGGCCGAACTCCTCAAGGTACCCGCGATACCTTCTCCGGAGCGTCTCCACCTGCTTCCTGCGCCATCGGTAAGCACCTTCGGTCTCCAGCCTTTTTTCGAGAGTGTGACGCTTCTTCGCCGCGTCCTCGAGAGCTACTACCCGGGCGATCTCCTTCAAGAGCCATGCGATCTTGGATTCGAGCTCGCGCGTGCTCTTGCGCTCAGGGGAGAGTTCGGTAGCTCTCCCACCGCTCCCCGTTACCAGGAGAACTTCCTTGCGTAGGGCGACGACAAAATGATACCTACCCCCCCTCTCACCTCCAAATGTGTCACTACGAAGCTATCGAAGATCTCCTAGGCCAGACGGGAGATATGTAATAGAGTCTCACCCTCTCGCCTTAACACCTCGTCATCGTCCTTCGGGTACCCGATCCTAAAACTGGCGTGGTGCTTGCCGCTAGCGTCTAAGGTCGCTTCGAGGCGAAGGACCTTCCCCTCAGGGCACTCGATCCCACGGAGGAACTCCTCCGCCTCTGGGCTGATCGTGATCATATTCTCTCCCGTAGCCTCCAGACACCGATACTTCCTGACGCGAGTGGCGGGGTGGTCAGCAAGACTAGTTGGCGGCGACGATCTGGTAGTGGCGCTCCGCGCGCGGCGTCGGCACCACGACTTCGTCACCCACTTGCTTGCCGATCACTGCCTGGGCCATGGGCGCTTCCACAGATATCCAGCCCTTGCTGGGATCCGACTCCTCCCGCTTCACCACGGTGAACTTGACGGCCTTACCGCTCCCATCGGGGGCGGCGAGCGTCACCGTCGAGCCTACTCCGATCTGGGCGCGAGATTCTTCCATTACCTTGCCTAAACTAATGACCTTCTTACGAGGGGTTTTCCTGCTCCGGCGCGGGCTCGTCCAGCAGAGCCGAGACTATGTCGCTCCTCCCCGGCGTCGCCACCATTAGCAGGGTCGCCTCCTCGGCACCCAGGTTCTTCCACGAGAACTCCGGCCCCTCCGAGACGTAGACCGCGTCCCCTTCAAAGAGCTCAACCTCCTGCCCCTCCAGCCCGACGACGAGCTCGCCCGAGGTCACGAGCACAACGGCCTCCTGCAGGCCGAACGCCGGGCGCTTTCCGCTAGAGCCTCCCGACTCGACCCTGATCTCCACGGCCGCAAGCTTCCGCCCGGGTGCGGCATCCGTCAGAAGCGACAACGTGCTCTTAGACCAGCCGCTCTTGTACTCTGGCCTCTCCTCCCTACGGACTACCTCACGCGGCGCGGACTCAAGAGAGCTAAAGAA
>JALZEL010000344.1 GCA_030862075.1 Actinomycetota bacterium
TCGGGTACTGGCCTTTGGCTCGAAGCTTCCACGGTCTGTCGAGACCAGTTCCGCCGATGTTGCCGGCTACGAACCGTTCCGGCCTGCCGGATCGAAGCTCCGCCGACGCCCAATATCTGACAGCTTCCTTCCTACGGATCCCTGTTCTCGGCGCTCTCCAGGCCGTCGAGTAGGGGACCCAAAGCCTCGTCGCGTGCCGCCTCATACTCCTCGACGCTGCGGGCTTCACGGGCAAGCTCGGCCATCCGGCCCGTGAGGCCGGTGCCGCCCTTGACGGCCAGGATACGCCAGGCGAGGATGCGGTAGGCCCTCTCCAGGGCGGCTTCTTCGCGTCCGCTCTCCAGCAGGTCTTCGAGAACGGCGTGCAGGTCTTCGGCGGTCTCGAGGGGGAGGCGTAGATCTACCGTGGGCTCGTCGCCGCTCACAAAGTCCTAGCGAACCTTTTCGAGGTAGATGCGATCTTGGGTGATGACGATCTGCAAGTCCTCCGGGTTCCGGCGGAGGTAGTTGCGCCACTCGTTAGCAAAGACTTCGGACTCACGCGCATCGGTGATCAGCACGATACCCGATTCGTTCTCGTCGAGGACCACGGGGTGCTCGGAGAGCCGCCCCCGGCGAACGGGGTCGCGGCGGTAGATCGAGTTGCGTGACCGGAAGCTCTGGACGCTGGAGGAAGTGGTGTTGAGCTCCTGGGCGATCCAATCGTCCCCCCGCCCCTCGTCGACCCAGCGCCGAATCCTGGCCACGTGCGGTTTTAAAGCTACCCTCCTGTTACCCAAACCCCGCTCCCCTTCTTGTTTTAAATTTCGTGTGGCATATAGGTTATATGTACCACTTCCCATAACCCGCCGCCAGCCTTAAGCCCTTGCTCCTAGCAGATAGCGCGGGTGGTTATCCACAAGACCAGCATACCCCGCACGCTCTGGGTACAGTGCGCACCCAGTTAGAGAGGACTAGGTTGCTTATGGTCTTCTCGTCGAAGCCTAAGAGCGCCGTAGCGCCTGTAGGAGCGCTGTGGGAGCCAGATCAGGGCTACGATAGCGAGATCAGCTACAGCGGACGAAGGGCACGCCTTCGAACCTATCGAAGGCGAAGAGGAGAGCTGTCGCGGCTCGACGAGCATCGGTGGGCCGACGACGTAGCCCGTGAAGCGCGAGTGGGCTTCGGAGTAAAGGTCGAGCCTTTCCGAGGCTACCCTGGCGAAGAGGGGATAGTGGACCACCGGTACGAACCAAACGACGCCGACCATGAAGAGTGTCGCCGCGAGGTGCAGGATGTACTTTACCGGGTACTGCTCTCGATGAGCTTCTCGGCGGCGGCGAGTCCGGACAGGGTAGCCCCTTCGACCTTCGGCCCCGCGTAGGCGTCACCGCAGATGATCAGGGGCGGCGGCCCCTCGACGTAGACGAACGGCTCGTCATAGAGTCCAATAGGCGCGCTGTGCTCCCAGCGGTAGACCGCGGTGGCTTTCACGCCGGTCCTCAGGTAATCCTTCGCCTCTTCGAGGAGCAGGTCGGCGACTTTCTTGCCGTCGCTGTGCATGTGCTCGCGGCTGAACTCGGGGCCGGCATGTATCGTGACGGCGGGGACCCCAGAGAGGCCCTTCTTTTGATTGTCCGCGATCCAGAAAAGAGGATCTCCCCCGATCTGAACACCACCCGGCTCGGGCACTCTGCCGGGGGCGTCGAGGAGCGCCATCACAGCGATGCAGGGATCGTAGGAGATGTTCTGCAGCGCATGCTGGGCATCGTCGGGGAGCGGGATGCCGCTCTCGTTCACGAGCGATAACGCGGATGGCGGGGTGAGAATCAGGGCATCGGCAGTGTGAGTGGCATCTTTCGTGACGACTTCCCAACCCCGTTCGCTCTTTCGTAACACGCTCGCCTCTGCGTCGGTATGTACGTCGAGGCTTCGGGCCAGGTGCTCGGCGATAGCGTTCATGCCGCGCGTGCCCTTGTAGCGGGGATGGCCGTTCTCTTTGTGCTCGCCTCTTGCGTCGGCGAAACCGCGGGTCCAGACTTCGGCGACGCCGGCGGAGAGCCAGCCGTTCACCATCTCCTCGAAGCGGTCGGAGCGGACGGTGAAGAACTGGGCGCCATGGTCGAAGACGCCGTCTTGTATGCGGTCCGTCCTCATGCGGCCGCCGACCTTATCTTCCTTTTCGAGGACCGTGACGCGCATGCTTGCGTTTTGGAGGGTTTGGGCGGCGGTGAGGCCCGAGAGGCCGGCGCCGACGACCAGGCAAGACTTCATCCGGGGGCTCCTTCTATCTTTGCTCCGCGGGTCCGTTATCCGTGCGTCGGTCTCCTCCGCGGCGTGAGCAGCGCAGCCGCCCGCCTCACGGTCTGGAAGTGGATGTCCACGGTGTCCTCGACCTTCTTCGCGTAGCCGCCGGCCATCGTTACGGCGACGGGTATGCCGCACTCCCGGCAGGATTCGAGCACCATCCGGTCGCGCTCGTCGAGGCCCTCCTTGGTCACCGAGAGCCGGCCGAGCTTGTCGTCGACGAAAGGATCGGCGCCGGCGAGGAAGATCGCCAAGTCCCAGGGCGCCAGGTCCAGCACCCACTTCAACCCGCGTTCCAGGGCTGTCAGGTACTCCCCGTCGTCGGCCCCGTCGGAGAGCGGTACGTCGAGGTCGCTCTCCTCCTTGTGGAAGGGGTAGTTCTTGGCGCCGTGGATGGAGAAGGTGAAGACGTGCGGATTATCGTGCAGGATGGCCGCCGTCCCGTTGCCTTGGTGGACGTCGGTGTCGAGCACGACAATCCTCTCCACGAGCCCCTGAGCCTTCAAAACGCGCGCCGCTATAGCGGAGTCGTTCAGGATGCAGAAACCCTCGCTGCGGTCGGCGAAGGCGTGGTGGGTGCCGCCGGCGAGGTTCGCTGCTACGCCCTCTTCGAGGGCGACCCGGCAGGCGCCTATAGTTCCGCCCGAGGCCCGGCGCGAGCGCTCGACCATCTTCTCCGACCAGGGGAAGCCGATCCTGCGTATCTCCTTGGCGTTGAGCGTGCCGGTGACTACCTTCTTCAGGTAAGTGGGCTCGTGGGCGCGCAGTATCTCCTCGTCCGTGGCCACGTGGGGGACGCGCATCTCGCCAAGTCCGGAGATGCCTCCTTGTTCGACCCTCTCGCGGAGCATCGAGTACTTCTTCATCGGGAAGCGGTGCCCTTCGGGCAGCGGGAGCACGAAATGGTCCGAGTAGAAGACCTTCAAATCTCCGTTCCCTCCTCGCAGGTGCGTCCCATAACGTCAATTTAGTATATCCCCGCGAGGTACGTTCGGCGGGCGTTCCCTATCGTAGTGCTTCCTGTGCTAGCATCCTGGCTTTGTACGATGGATGATCCCGAACAGATGAAGCTCTTCGAGGAGGGCTTGTACCTCGGCACTTCCAGCTGGCGCTACGCGGACTGGGAGGGGACGGTGTACTCGTCGGGGACCCCGCCCGCCGGAAAGCTCGCCGGGTACGTCGAGCGCTTCGCGAATGTCGGATAGACTCGAGCTTCTATGGTGTTCCCAAAGGTTCGACCATGGAGCGGTGACGCGGGTAGCGCCCGAGGGTCTTGTTTAGGGCTCACCTAGCGCGGGTAGGCTATGTTCTATTATGGGCTTGGCGGCCTGCGGAGGTAGCCAAGCCTTCGTGGAAAACCCCCTCCTAAAGCCGCCGGGCCTTTCGCTAGCCTTAAGCGCAGGGAAGCGCTATGGTGCTCCAACCGCTCGAAGGGAAGGGGGCGGTTGGACGTTAAGGTTATTTTGCTTGCTCTGGTGCTGGCGACACCGTTGCTGCTTAGAATTCGAGCGCCAAGACGAGGCCAAAGAGCTTGCTCCTATGCCCTTTTATCGGACTACCCTTCGGGAGGAGGCGGTATCTCGATGCCGTACTCGGCCGCTGTCGCCCCTACCTTCTTGACGTCCGGTGGACCTTCGGGGGCCGGCGGCTTAGTCTTGTCCCACGCCTCTTCGCCTAGCTCTTCGAAAAATCGCTCGTGCAGCCCGCCCGGCGTCTGGCTCACCAGCAGCCTGCCAATTGTCGTCCCCACGTTCTTGTGGGCGTGTAGGTTGCCCCTGGGGACGTAGATCAGCGAGCCGGCACTCACCCTCATAGTGGCTCCGTCGTCCAGGAACTCGTACTCTCCCTCCAGCACGTAGAAGGACTCGTCCTCTCGGTGCTGGACGTGGGGGGGCGGCCCGGCCCCGGGCTGGGTGGTGACCTCGAAGAGCGAGTACGCCCCGCCCGTCTGTTCGCTCGTGGTCTTAAACGTCACCAGCTCGCCCAGCACCCACAGCGAGCGGCCTTCGCCCCGTGAAACGTGTGTGACGCCCATCTCCACCTCTTCCTCTTTAGTTCCCAAGGTCCCTCTCCTTCTCGGGAACTCAGAAGCCCTCGGAGGACAAGAAGAGCCCGGGCTGCTCCATTTGGCCCAACTGGTCCATTAGCGACAGCTGATCCCAGTACCAATGCTCACGCACAATTTTGCCGTCCCTCACCTCGGTGAGAAGTACGCCCGATACCGTCGCCCTTCGCTTGGTCGGTGGGATAGTCCTTCCCGTGACGGTGGCGAGCCGTTCGGTTTGGGTACCGCTTACCGTCCAGTGCGTGAAGACATACTCACCCTCGGCGAGGACGCGATGGACGTCGAAGTGTAAGTCGGGGAACGCTATCACGAAGCGCTCGTTGTACCCGATGCTTTGGGTTTTGATCAGCACGGGTACTCCAGGGTATTCGGCCGCGTAGTCGTCCGCTAGCTTATGCGCCCACAGGCTCAGGTCGAGGGCATTGAGGGCTTCGAGCACGGTCAGTGCGAACCCCTTGTTCTCTTCTTCTGCCGACATAAGTCAGCTCCTTCCTGTCCGCCTTCCCCGAGGGGGCCACACTAACACCTCGCATGATGGCATTATGCGCGTCCTCCCGTACTACTTAAGCTTTACTGACCCTGCACCTAGACAGTAGGGGGCTGCCGTTCCTTTGGTGGGTTAACTCCCGCTCTGCCGACCCGGCACAGGAACGCGCCGATCTGCTGCAGCATGCCCAGTGTGTCCCAGTTGGACCAGCTTTCCACGAGCTTGCCGCCCGAGATGTAGTCGGTCTGGGTTCCCGTAAACGTCACTTGGTTGCCGGTAGGGGCCGCCCCCATCATCTCACCCTGGTGCGTACCGCGAACCCTCCAGCGGGTCGCCACTTTGTCTCCTTCAGCCACCTGATCCTCAATCGTGACTCGCAGGTCGGGGAAAGCGTTGTGGCTCCACGCTATCGATTCTTTGACGCCTTCGGCATCCACTTCCTCGGCCTCGCTGGAAGGGTCGTGGACGACAAAGTTGGGGTCGGCAAGCTCATCTACCACATCCGGATTCCCTTGGCTGAAGATCCCCTCAAGGAAGCGGCGAACGAGGCTTTGTTCTCTTCGGTAGACATAGGAGTTTGTCTCCTTTCTTCTAAATGGATCTCCGTCACGACAACGGGCCGTGGTGAACACCCGTCCATCACGGCCCTCGATCCACGCCACCCCTCACAACAACAACATGAAACCTAGAAAGGCGGCTAAGCTCATGATGCTTCTTACCGTGTGTAATCTTCCCCAGCGGGTTAGCAGCTGCCGTGCTAAATCGGGGTTCTTGTTTATGGCGGGATCGAGCAACTTATCGTTGGTTGGGAATACAACGATGAGCGTGTAAGGAATGACGGCTACAAGGAGCACCCCGCCAACTAGCCACCATACACTTGCGCCCATTAACCAAGCGGCGAGCGCGCTCAAGAACCCAACCGCCGCCAATAATGGTTGCACCACAGCGGCCCTCTTGTAGCTAGGGCGCCACTCCGTTAAGGCTGCGGCAGTGTCAATGTGCTTTCGGGCCGGCTGCTCCGCTAAATCGATGTAGATCGCAGCGCCAGCGAACAAACCCGCCGCCAAGGTAGCAAGTATTTCCAGTAACATATGCGCTAACTCCTTTCTGTCTCCCTGCCTTCTATATTCGTCCTACAAGGTGCGGTTACCTCGTCGCTCAGTCTTCGCTCCTCCATGCGTCCTCATCACCTGGTGATCACAGGGTCGCTGCCACGGCGACCGCGACGAACGACGCCGCCGCGAGAATCGAGCGGCCGAGGTGCCCGCGAAACCAGCGGGCGCGCATCTCGTCGATCACTTTCGCCTTCGTAGGCGGCGTCGCGACGATGCGCCGCTGGAGCGGCACGAGGACCGCGAGCGACGCGGCGAGCGTCACTACGAAGCCCGCGGCGCCCACCGACGCGAGCACGCGCGCCGAGCCGTCGGCGGTGAGGGCGAACCCGGCTGCCGAGACGATCGCCGCGACCAGCAAGGCGGGTTGCACCTTGTCCGTCCGGCGGAGCGTCTCCTCGAAGTCACCGATGAATTCCTGCACCGGCATCCGCCGCCAGATCGGCACGCG
>JALZEL010000029.1 GCA_030862075.1 Actinomycetota bacterium
TCGTGAGGATGGACCGCGGCATCGTCATCTCCGAGACCCGCCACGGCTTCGTCTGCGCGAACGCCGGCGTCGACGTCTCGAACGTCCCCGGCGACGAGACGGTCTGCCTCCTCCCTTTGGACCCTGACACCTCCGCCCGCCGCCTGCGCGACTCCCTCTCCGCAAGGGCGGGGGTGGACCTTGCCGTGATCATCTCCGACTCCTTCGGGCGGACGTGGCGGCAAGGCATCACCAACGTCGCCATCGGCGTGGCCGGCATGAACCCTTTAGCCGACTACAGGGGCGAGAAGGATCCTCACGGCCAATCCTTGATCGCGAGCGTCCTTGCGGTGGCCGACGAGCTGGCCTCCGCCGCCGAGCTCGTCATGGGCAAGACGGCCGGCATCCCCGTCGCCGTGGTCCGCAACTACCCCTACAAGAAAGGACCCGGCACCGGCCAGGATCTGCTCATGGAGCCCGAAAAAGATCTCTTCCGCTAGGGTCAGGGCGAACTTTCGAGGTATTTTTTACAAACTCGACAAAAAATGTCGTATTTAGCGTTGACTGTGACGATATCGTTGCTTACTATCTCGGGCATGGATTCGGGAGCCGTAAAAGGATACACGTCGAAGAGCGGTCATCGAATTCATGGCGTAGGCGTTCGATGTAGCGTTCGCAGCTAGACCTCACCCCTTTTTTCGAGTTACTAGATAAGTCTTTGTCTCTTTCTTAGGAAGGAGAGTTAATGCCTGAAGCTATGCGTTTGGAGCGACGTTTCTTAGAGAGATCACATGCGTTTCCCGGCCCCGAGAAGCTTGCACGGGAGGCGGAACGCCTTGAGGGAGTAGCACCAGAGAGGATCCTGGAGTGGGCGCTGGGGATATATGGAGAGAAGCTTACGCTCTCTGTCTCCTTCGGAAACCCGGAGGGGATGGTACTGCTCGATATGCTAAACCGTATCGTTAGGGAGGCTGAAGACGCTCCCAGGGTGGGAGTCTTTACCCTGGATACGGGTTTTCTCTTCGAGGAGACGGTGCGTTTTAGGGAGGAGGCTATGCAGCGCTACGCCTCCTTGCCGCTTAAGGTTATACGCCCCAACCTTACGGTAGCCGAGCAGGTCGCTTTGTATGGAGAGGAGCTTTATAGCCGCAAGCCCGACATCTGCTGCCAGATAAGGAAGGTGGAGCCTCAGGAGCGGGCATTAGAAGGTTATGAAGCGTGGGTTACCGGTATAAGGCGGGATCAGACACCGCAGAGGGCTGGGACACCGGTTGTGAGGTGGGAGGAGCGTTTTAAGGTAACAAAGATTGCTCCTTTAGCCTCTTGGGATGAAGCAAGAATAGAGGAGTATGTACAAGAGCACGAGGTGCCACTCAACCCGCTCCTTAGCATGGGTTATCGCAGCATAGGATGTGAGCCATGCACCAGGCCGGTGGCTCCGGGGGAGAACGCTCGGGCTGGACGCTGGTCGATGATGGACAAGACTGAGTGCGGGTTGCATTTCGTGGACGGAGTGGTAAGGCGTGCAGTTTCTTAGAGAACAGAAGCTAAACAAGGTAGAAAAGATAAAGCTCGAGCGTCACCCGCTCGAGGTGCGCCAGGCGATCCTCGACACCTACTCCAAGGAAGGCATCGAGTCCCTGCACGCCGTCCCCGGAGAGGTCGAGCGCCTCAAGTGGGTCGGTATTTACCCGCAGAAGCAGGGCGGAGACGCGTTCATGATGCGAGTGAAGGTGCCGGGCGGGGTCTTGACGCCGGAGCAGGCGCGGGTAATCGGCCGTATCGCCTCCGACTTTGCCAACGGACCCATCCCCAACCCGCACTTCGGCAACAACTTTCTGGACCTGACGACGCGCCAAGACGTGCAGATGCACTGGCTGAAGATGGGGGACATACCGGAGATCTGGCGCAGGCTCGAAGAGGCCGGCATCACGACCGTCCAGGCCTGCGGCGACTCGGCCCGCAACGTCCTCTGCTGTCCCGTCTCGGGGTTGGGGCACGACGAGGTCATAGACGCCTACCCCGTGGCGCAAGCCATCTCTAACTACTTCACGGGGAACCGCGAGTACGCGAACCTGCCGCGCAAGTTCAAGATGAGCGTGACCGGGTGCCTCGAGGACTGCGCCCAGGCAGAGATCAACGACATAGGAATGCTCCCCGCGAGGCTCGAGGACGGCACGTTGGGGTTCAACCTGCGCGTGGGGGGCGGGCTCTCGGACGGGCCGAGGATGGCGTCGGACATAGACGTCTTCGTCAGGCCTGAGGAGGCCGTGGAGATCACGCGCGGCATCGCCCAGGTCTTCGGCGAGCTGGGCGACCGCGAGAACCGCTGGACCGCGAGAATGCGCTACCTGGTGCAGGAGCTCGGGCCCGAGGGATTTCGGGAGGAGCTCGAGAAGCGCGTCGACTTCGAGCTTACCCCGGCGGGCGAGGACCTCACCAAACGCTACCGGGGGGACCACGTGGGCGTGCACCCGCAGAAGGAGGACGGGCTCTACTACGTCGGCCTCAACGTGCCCGTCGGGCGGATGAGCGGGGAGGACTTCGAGGAGGCGGGGAGGCTTGCGGAGGAGTACGGGAGCGAGGTGCGTCTCGCCACCGACCAGAACCTCATCGTCACCGGGGTGGCCGAGGACCGC
>JALZEL010000071.1 GCA_030862075.1 Actinomycetota bacterium
CGATATCTTCGAAGGGCTTCACCGGAAGTCCCGGGCCTTTCCAAGCCCTTCGCCAACTCTCCACGAAACACCCTCCTCTCCTTCTAGATAGGACACAGCGTACAACAAGAGCCGGGGTCTCGGTTAGAACCCCGGCTCGCTTCTCCTACTCCGCTTCCCGCGCCAGCCGAACCGCATGCCTGAGCCTCTTCATCACCGCGTGCTCACCGCCGAAATCGTGTTCGTGGTCCGCGTGCTGGTCCCATACCTCAAACCACTCAAGCGCGAACTCACAGGCCGCGAGCGTCTCCTCCGATGTTGGGCAGAGGATGGACAGATCTTGCCCTCACGCCTACCGTCGTAGAAGCCCTCAAGCGCCATAGCGAGCGGCAGGCAGGTCCGAAAACATATCGGGATCGCTTTGGACCTATCAGGCTCCGGTATTGTTGCCTACACTCTTCCCAGTCTTGGCGAGGCGTAGTTGGTTAAGGATGTATTAAGGATCCGGGCCCCGGTCCGTCTACAGGCCCTATACCCAGCGGACGGGGGCCACCGCCTGCAACGTCGCGTGGGGTCAGATGGGTAGCGTAGCAAGGAGCGTCCGGTTAGCGGGGGCTATCTTGCGCCGCTGTCCATGGAGCGTTACTCATGGAGCGTTACATCTAGGAACAGGGCCGCAGTCCACGAGAACAAATCCGAGCCATGCCCGAAGCCGGTCGTGGGGTCATAGTACTCGTAGAAGCCCTGCTCCTTGCACAAGGAGACGATGGTATTCTGCAGGCGTTTGGCTTGCCTCTCGTAGCCGTAGCGTTCCAGACCCCGCATGAGGAACCAGTTTATGTTGACCCAGACCGGTCCCCGCCAGTACCGAGTCGGAAAGAAGGCGAAGCCGTACCGATCGTAGCTCGGCACCGGCATGATGCTCTCGTCCGAGAGGCCAAAGCCCGTGTTCTCCAGGCTGTCAACCATGCTACGCGCCCGCCCTTCGTCCGGGATGCCCGCGTACAAGGGCACGAAGTTCGCTGCGACGTAGACTTGGAGGGGCAGACCCGAGGCCACGTCGAAGTCCAGGTAGATACCATGCTGCTCGTCCCAGAGCTTGCCGTTTATGGCGCTCTCCGTCCTCTCTGCGCGTTCTTCTAGCGGCGACGGGTTCTCGCCCAAGATGCGCGCGATCTCCACCAAGTCTCTGTCGGACTGGCAAAGGAGCGTGTTGAAGAGCACGTCCTGGACCAGGAAGGGGCACTCCTCCCTAATCCGGGCTTCGTCGTAGTCGCGGTCGGAGAAGAGCTTAACAAGGTAGGCGAAGCGGTCGTAGGCGGCGTCCAGGGGACGGTCCCCGGCGGCTACGAAGTGTATGTCCGCGCGCCGGTATTTCGGGATCTGGTCTGAGCGAAGCTGTGTGCGCTCCATTATCGAATCCCACATCGGGGAGTTATCCATGCCGCTCTCCCAGGGATGGCGTATGTAGACCAAACCCTCCCCCTCGGGGTCGCGTTCCTGGTGGAGGTACTCGTGCCAAGCTTTCAGTTTGGGGAAGGTGTGTTCGAGGAACTCTTTAGCTGCTGCCTCGTCCTCAGCGTGTCGGTAGACGTACAACACCGCCGTCGCGTGGAGGGGCGGCTGGACGACGCCCGAGGTCTTGCGATCACGCGGGGCGTTGGGGCTACGCTCGGCGTGCCAGAAGTCTATGCCGGGGAAGTAGTCACCGAACCTGGGGTTGAAGACGATCTGGGGTAGAAGACCGTTCTTCCACTGGTGCTCGAAGAGATGAGAAAGCTCCTGCATGGCGCGGTCTTGATCGTAGTGGGCGTAGCCGATAGCAATCAGCGCTGAGTCCCACGACCACTGGTGAGGGTAGAGGTGGGGTCCCGGTTGGGTGTACTCCCCGTTCCAGTTGAAGTCAAGCACCATTTGGGCCTGCTGGACGAGGTGCTCATCCGCTTTCTGCACAGGGTTCGCCTCCTCCTACTAAAGTCGCCTACTCAGTCCACTTTAACCCGGGCAGCGAGTCAACACGCGACCTTGCCGGCCAGATCGGGGTAGGTGGCGTAGTTCCCGGCCGCCACAACTCCTCCTCTCCGAACAGGGCCTGCGGGCGAGGCCATGCTCCCCGCCCATGATGCCTTTCGTAAGTTCCCGACGCTACCGCCATGCCCTTATTCACCGAGTTGCCGACAAGGTGGCTTCTCGGAAGTCCGGGCGAAGTAGGTAGAGCCCACCGCCACCCGCTCGAAGCGCACCTCCTCCTGTGCGCCGTCGGTCAGTAGGGCGCTGAAGCGGAGGGCAGGATATTTCTGGGATTGGAACCTACGCGGACATCCACTTACTCCGCTAAACCCAGATCGGCGGAGAGCTCCTAGCGAGGGAGTTCCGGCTTGCGAGGCGGGGGGTGTAGCGCCAGGCTCAAGGCGGCGACGAGCAGTAGCAAGGCGGCCACTATTCCGAGGACAGCAGGCATCCCTACCCACCCGGATGCTGCAAGGGCGACAGCGGGCAGAACCGCTCCGCCGAGGGCCTCGGCTCCTATGACTGGGACCGTGACGGCGCGGCCTACGTCGCCGGAGGCGACCGCTTCGGCAGGGATGATCGAGATGACGAGTGGCAGCCCTCCCATCGCCACGCCCGATAGGGTTATCAGCGTGGCCGCGGTAAGCCAACCGCCGAGTGATCCGTGAGCCGCGACGACCGTCCCGAGACCGGCCGCACCGCCAACTAGCGAGGAGAACGCGAGCGCCACTCGCCGACCAACGCGGTCGGAGGATAGGGGCACGATTAGGGTCGCCACCCAGGCGCCGATGCCGAACAGGCCGAGCAAGCGACCGGTCTCGACGAGGCTGAGGTCGAGCCATGCCTGCAGGAACGGTCCCGCCCCCTGACTCACGACGATGAGCCACATGAGCAAGGCGACCGAC
>JALZEL010000091.1 GCA_030862075.1 Actinomycetota bacterium
CCCGTGCTCCTGGCCTTCTCGCTCCTCTACCTCGTCTACTACTTCGGCCTGAGCCTCCACATCACCGGCAAGATGCTCAAGCCCCACCGCGTGGCGTAAAGAAGCCTGGAACCGGCCTTTAGCATCCGCAATCCCCGTGAACGGTGTCCTCACCCGACGCGGTAGAGTCCGAACGCCAAACCGCCTCGCCGATGGGCGGCCGTTGTCCACGCCGCAAAGAAGTTCGCGCTTCCTCAGAGTAAATGGCGAGTTGCACTTCCGCTTTCACTTAGATAGCCAACAGTAGTTTGGAGCCTACCTAGAGGATCTAAAACATCATCGTCCAACGGTTCCCCGCCTGTCTGCACCTCGTCTAGAGCTTACTTGTAAGGGATCGTAACTTTACCGCTCCGTCTGCCAAGCGAGATCCCGTGCGGGTAGGCGGATTTACAGCCCTCTCAGAGGGGTAACTTTACCCTTGCTCCTGCACCAACGGCTATTAGAGGGAGTAGCTTCGTGTCCAAAGAGGTTGCGGACAGGTTTGTCGAGGCCCTGTGGAAGCTCGAAGAAGACCGGGACGCGGAGGCGCTAGTCGAGATCCACGCGGAGGACTGCGTCGTCGGCAACGTCGCGGTGCCAAAGACCTTCAGCGGCCATGATGGCCTGCGCGAGTTCTGGACGAGCTACCGCAGCACCTTCGACGAGATGAAGAGCGAGTTCCGCACCGTCTTGGCGGACCAGGGCCACGCCGCCCTGGAGTGGACCACCGAGGGCACTTCGAGCCGCGGCACCGTCTCCTACGAAGCGTGAGCATCCTGGAGATCGAGGGCGACAAGGTCAAACGTTTCATGGCCTACTTCGACCCGCGCAGCCTGATCGAGCAGGTCGTGGAGTAGGGTTCGTTAAAGGAGCCCGATCCCGGAGACGGGCCAGAAGCGCAAGAACGCCTCGCCCTCCACGTTATCCAGGGGCAGGGGGCCGAAGGCGCGCGAATCGGCCGAGTTGTCCCGGTTGTCACCCATCACGAAGACCCCGTCCTCGGGCACGGTTGTAGGGCCGAAGAACCCGGTCGACGGCGCTTCGCGGTTCAGGTACGGCTCGTCCTGTACCTCGCCGTTCACGAAGAGGAGACCGCCCTGTACGCGGATCTCGTCTCCCTCCACCCCGACCACGCGCTTGATGAGGGTCTGCTCCTCCCCGTCAACGCTCTCGAAGACGACGATGTCCCCCCTCTCGGGCTCGGCGAAGCGGTAGACGAACTTGTTCGCCAGAACCCTGTCGCCTATCTCAAGCGTGGGCACCATGCTCTCGGTGGGGATGCGGTAAGCCTCGACTACGAACGGCCTTACGAAGCCGAAGACCAGAGCGAAGGCGACGAGCATCGTGAGGAGCATCTCGGTGTACCAGCTCAACCTCTTCTTCCTCTGCCGCTCCCAGCGCAGCTCGCGTCGGCTCTTCGAGGCTTCGTCTCTTTGGAAGCTTTCCTCGGTCACCTAAAGGAGATCCACGTGTGATGGCGGCCAGAAGGTAATGAACGCCTCGCCCTCGACGTTCGAGATGGACACCGGCCCGAAGAAGCGTGAGTCGCGGGAGTTGCCCCGGTTGTCGCCCATTACGAAGACCGCGTCCTCTGGTACCGTCGTCGGGCCGAAGAAGCTGCCGTCCGGGAACGCCTCGTTGACGTAGGGCTCCTCCTGGGGCTGGCCGTTCACGAAAAGCACGCCGTTCTGGACCGCAACGGTGTCCCCCGGCACGGCTACGACGCGCTTTATAAGGTCCTGCTCGCTGCCCTCGATGCTCTCGAAGACTACGATGTCGCCCCGCTCGGGCTCGGCGAAGCGGTAGATAAACTTGTTGACGAAGACCCTGTCGCCGATCTCGAGTGTGGGCACCATGCTCTCCGAAGGGATGTAGAAAGCCTCGACGATAAAAGGCCTGACGAGGCCGAAGACCAAAGCGAAGGCGACGAGGAGTACGATCAGGAACTCGAGTAAGCTCCCTCTCTCCTTGGATGAACGGCGCCACCGCTGGTTCTTGGATTTCGTCCCCGTCTCGAAGCCTTTCTCGTAGAAGCGTTTCTCGGTCATCACCGCTTAGGATACAGCATGCGGGGGCACGAAGCTCTCAGTGCGAGGCCCCGGTCGCCCGCTGCCGATCTCCCCTCAGGCTGCGGTCGTCTTCGAGGTGTATGAGGACATCCGAGTTCGGCAGGTGGCGCCGGATCCTCTCCTCCAAACCGTCGGAGATCTTGTGCGCCTCTTCAAGGGTGGTCTGTGCCTTGAGCTGCAAATGGAAGTCTATGTGCTGTTGGGGGCCGCTCTTGCGTGCCCTGAGCTTGTGGAAGCCCCGAACCGCTTCTTCGCTTTTGATTTCGCCCTCGATCACGCGCTCTATCACCTCGAGCTCCTCCCCCGGCAGGCTCTCGTCCAAAAGGACGCGAGTACTACCCGAGATCAATCGCAGCGCCGTCCACAAGATCGCAAGCCCTATCAGCGCCGCGATGATCGGATCTAGAACCGTCCAACCTGTCGCTAAAGCGGCGGCGAGCCCCAAGGCCACGCCCGCAGCACCCCAGACGTCCGTGCGCAGGTTGTACCCCTCGGCCTCCAGAGCCCGAGAGTCCGTCTCGTGGGCCACCCGCAAGAGCCAGCCTGAGACGAACAGGTTCCCGAGCGACGAGAGGGCCATCACCCCGATACCCAATCCCAGGAGCTCGAGCTCCGCGCCGTTCACGATGTTGTCGATAGCGCCGAAGATCACCCACCCGCCGACACCGAGGAGTATCACGCCTTCGAAGACACCTGCCAGGTTCTCGAAGCGTCCGTGCCCGTAGTTATGGGCCTCGTCCGGGGGCGAGACGGAGCCCCGGACGGCGACGAAGGCTACGATCGAGGCAACCAGGTCGCCGAGTGAACCGCCTCGGAGAGCACGCTCACCGAGCCCGTGACGATGCCCGCCAGAAGCTTCACGGCAAGCAGCAGGGCGTTAGAGAAGATCGAGAAAAGGACCGTGCGCGATCTCTTCCATACCGAAGGCTAGAGTATACTCACGGCTTCGCCCAAAGTACGTAAGGCGATCAACACCATAAATCCGGCGAAACCGAGCCGGATTGTCCTCTCCGGCAGCCGGTCCCGCAGACGTACCCCGAGCCACGCCCCAACTATGGAGCCTACGACGAGCGGCGGCAGGCTCAAGAGGTCCGAGAACCCCATCGCGATGTACCCGATGGATGCCACAAGGCCGGTAAAGAGGATCACGGCCAGGCTCGTCGAGGCCGCCCTCTTCGTCGAGAGGCCGAGCCCCAACACCATCAGGGGCACCATCACGACCCCTCCCCCGACGCCGACGAGCCCCGAGAGCGTCCCGATGCCAACCCCGGCCAAAAGGACCAGAGAAACCGGGATCTTGCGCCCGCCTTCGGGGGCACCGACGCCGCCGCGAGCCGTGGGGTAAGCCAGGGCCAGTAGCACCCCCGCGAAGACGACCCGCACTACCGAAGAGGGCGAGACGCTGCTGACAAAGACCCCGATCAGGGACGCCGGCGCGACCGACGCGGCGAAGATCGCCGCTGCCCGCCAGTCTATCGGGTCCTCGCTCCGGGCGTTCCGGACCGTCCCCGAGAGCGAGCTGAAGACGATGATCACGAAGCTCGCCGCGACGGCCTCTTTTATGTCCCACCCCGCCACGTAGACGAGCGTCGGCACGAAGACAATCCCGCCGCCCACCCCGGCAACCCCCGCGAGTACACCCCCAAGCGTCCCCAGGATCGCCAGGAACAGAAGCTGCAGAACGTCCGTCATCAGTCTATTCTAGCCGAGGCGAGCCGGCGAAAGTATCCCGTGGATACCCCTAAAACCGGGAAAACCTGGACGAACGCCAGCGCAAGAAGAGATAGACGGCCCCGGCGAGAACCCCCAGGGCAACCGCGTAGTCCAAGTAGTGCAAGTAGTCTCCTATTATATCCCAGTTCTCGCCGAGGAGGTAGCCGAGGTAGGTCAGGGCGAAGACCCAGGGCACGCACCCCAAGAACGTGTAGAAGGTGAACTTGGCGAAGTTCATCCGGGCGGTCCCGGCGGGGAAGGAGATGAACGTGCGCACCACGGGCAGGCAGCGCGAGATAAAGACCGTAAACTCGCCGTACTTGTCGAACCACTTCTCGGCCAGGATGAGGTGGTGCTGGCGCACCCCGACGTAGCGTCCGTAGTGAAACCACAGCTCTCGCCCACCCCAGAGCCCGATAAGATAGGCGATCCAGGAGCCGGCTAGGTTCCCCAAAACCCCGGCGGAGACCGCCCCGAAGAGGCCCATCCGTCCCTGGGAGACTAGGTAGCCGGCGAAGGGCGAGATCGCCTCCGAGGGGATCAGGATCCCCATGCTCTCCAAAAGCATCAGCCCGAAAACGGCGAAGAGCCCGTAGTCCCCGATGGTCTCCGTAACCCAGTCTATGAGCGGTTGCAGGATCGCTTCGAGCACCCGGGGAAAGTATCACCTCCAAAGGGAGGTTTCCAGCCCCTGGTCTGTTCGGCATGCTCAATGTGGTATTGGGCTACAAAGCACCTGGCGAACCCGACGATGAGCAAACCTGCAAGATCGAGGGCTGGATGTTAGGCAAAACTACGCAACACGAAAACTCCTACGCTCAGCAAGAGGCCCAGAGCCAGTCCGATCGTGAGCATCAACCCGAGCCGGCGCGAGAGGCGGCGACTGATCTCTTTGGGTAGCAATTCTTTCGAGAGCATAGAGGGATTCTACTCCGGGGTAGCCGCGGCGGGCCGCGTATAATCCTCCTAGCGGAGGAAGAGCCACAAGGAGGTCCCCTTGCAGAACGCGGAAATCGCGCGGGCTTTAGAGACGATCGCGACGCTCATGGAGATCAAAGACGAATCCTACTACCGCATCTTGGGCTATCGGCGCGCCGCCGAGTCGGTGGCCTCTTTAGGCCGTCCGGCGCGCGAGGTG
>JALZEL010000124.1 GCA_030862075.1 Actinomycetota bacterium
CCCGAAGAGTGGATCAAGCGGGGTAGCAAGCGCGTGGCTAATTGCCTCTCAGCCCCGGTCCGGGGGTGTAAAATCGAGAGGCTTACTTAGGACTCTGCTTCCTTGTGGTGCTCTTGAAGTCTATCCATGCTCTCTACGTACCGCGCCGATGCAGTCTTGGTCATCTCAATCTGGATTACGAGAAACACTAACGTTTCCCTGACGGCCTCGGCTAGCTCCAAGCAACGCTCATCTGATTCCTTGTGTAACCCCGCGCTGAGCGTCTCGTGGAGCCTAGCAAGCGGATTTCTGGCACCGGGCCTCAAGATCGCTGGTAGTTTGTCCTTAACTAAGTCGATTTTCTTTTGCGTTATGGTTGTCTTTTTCGCTTGTTCGAGGGCTTCAAGGTACTCATCACGTTCTTCGCCTGCCATGAGAGCCGGTATATCGTCGAGCAGATCCTCGATAATTTCCTCGACAATTCGGCGGTAATAGGCGAGCGCACCGATTCCGTAGCTTTGCGATTCGCATATGAGCGCGTTCTTATAGTAGTGCGCCCGCGATCCTAACGACCGTTCTAATGTTTGAGACAAACGTCGCCTACGTTCTCCTTCGGGTCGAAAACCCCTTGACATATCATATATGTTCGTGTTGAATATAGGAGCCGGAGGCACGTACTTACTCCTCCTTTCCCCTTTCCCCACAGTAGTGCGGGGCTCCGGCGTGCCCGCTTCCCGGTTACGCGCTACCATGTGTTCGGTCGTCGGAGCGGCGGGAGGGAGCCTAGGGTGGACGTTCTCATCAGTGGTTCGACGGGGCTCATAGGTTCTGCTTTGACCCCCGAGCTCGAAAGGGGTGGGCACCGAGCAATCCACCTGAGTCGCTCCAGGCCGGCCTCGGAAGACACCGTTCGCTGGGACCCGTCGGCGGGCATGATTGACGCCTCGCGTCTGGAAGGGATAGACGCCGTCGTACACCTCGCCGGGGAGAACGTCGGGGAAGGTCGGTGGACGCCAGCGAAGAAGAAGCGCATCATGGACAGTCGGAGGGAGGGTACCCGCCTCCTCGCCGAGACCATCGCTGGTCTCCCTGAGCCGCCCGAGGTGATGGTCTCTGTCTCGGGTATCAACTATTACGGGAGCCGGGGAAACGAGCTCTTGCGGGAGGAGAGCGGTCCCGGAAACAGCTTTCTCGCCCGGGTGTGCCAGGAGTGGGAGCAGGCCGCGGACCCGGCGCGGAAGGCCGGCATCCGAGTGGTGCATCCCCGGTTCGGCATAGTGTTTCCCCAGGGGTTTTCCCGGAATCTCTTAGGCCTTAAGGTGGGGATCGAGCATCCCAGGTTCGAGATCACGTTCGGGACTAAAGGCTCGACGCTTGCCACGTTCCCGGTCTTCAAGCTTACGGGAGGGGGTTGGATCGGGTCGGGCAGGCAGTACTGGAGCTGGACCATCACCGACGACGTGGCGGGCGTGATCCTCCACGCCCTTACCACCGACTCCCTGCAGGGTCCGGTCAACGCAGTGCCGAGCCCGGTCACCGCCCGCGAATATACGGAGACCCTCAACCGCATTCTGAAGCGCCCGACCGTCTTCCCGCTACCCGCCTCCGTGGCCCGGATAGCCTTGGGGGATTTCGCAGAGGAGATGCTCCTCGCCAGCATCCGCGTCGACTCTACCAAGCTCATAGAGTCAGGCTACGAGTTTCGCTACCCGGAGCTCGAAGGGGCGCTCCAGCATCTGCTAGGGAGGTGAGCATGAGAGATCTTGTCCACGAGCACCATATGCGTTGGGCCATCGAGATCGCTAAAGGCAATCCCGGCGCACCTTCGGCGGCGTCCTGGAAGAGGATTGCGACTCCCTCTCGAGGAGATGGCCCGTCGAGCGAGCGGATAAAGGGAGCATCGCCTCGGTTTCGGTGCTCAGGCGAACCGTTCCGACATTAGCTGGGTGATCTCAGCGTACCGGTGCAGTTCGGGGAAGAGCCTTTGCATCTCCTCGCTTGCCATGTCTTGCCCGAGACGCTCCAGATCGTTAATCTCGAGGGTCACGACGTACTGGTAAGGCGGGGCGACATCCGAGCCGAGCAGGCCGCTAACCCTATGATTTCGCCAGTCTTCGACCGAGGGGAGGGCCTTCGCTGCCGGGGCGTAGGACTCCAGGACCCAGCGCTCGTACTCCTCCGGGCTCACGCCCTCCTTGAGGTTGACTAGCACGATCATCGTCGGCATCGTGAGCTCCTTTTCGCGTCAGCAAGGTGTTTTCGGGCACTATATCTACCCCTGCAACTCGGCTCCGAAGCCCGATTCGCGGAGCAGTCTTCGGGCTTCTTCGGCGACGTCGGCGTCGAGGGTCAGGACTAGGGCGGCGCGTTCGGTGTTGGAGTGCCTGACGTAGAGGTCGAGGATGTTTATGCCGTTCGAGCCCATGAGGGTGGTGACCTCGGCGAAGACGCCGGGACGGTTCTCGACGGGGACGGCCAGTTCGACGTTCTTGCCGGTCGACTCTATGAGGATGCCGCCTAGAGCGTCGTAGGCTTCGCGGGCCGCGTGGAAGCGGTCCTCGATGCTTTTCCTGTCGGAGATCTCGCTGCCAAGCTGCGCCATCGCCCCCGCAAATGCACCCAGAGCCTCGCCTAAAGCAGGCGCGTTCTCGGCCAGGATGTCCGACCACAAGGCAGGGTTCGACGCGCCGACGCGCGTCAGGTCCCTGAAAGACGGCCCCGCGAAGGAGAGCGCCTCGGGCGAGATGTCGGAGGCGACCTTGAGTAGCGCCACGGCCATGAGGTGTGGCAGGTGCGAGAGGGCGGCCATGAGGAGGTCGTGCTTCTTTGGCTCGACCGCCGTCGGTATGGCTCCGAGGTCCTCCCGAACGAACCGGGCGACCTCGCGGTAGGCCTCCGGGTCGGTGCGGTCCGTGGGCGTCAGGAAGTACCGGGCACCGCGGAAGAGGTCCTTCTTGGCGTTCGAGGCCCCCGAGAGCTGGCTTCCGGCCATCGGGTGTCCGCCGACGAAGCGTAGGCCCCGGGCTTCGGCCTCGTCCACGATCTTCATCTTCGTGCTGGCAACGTCGGTGACGAGCGCGTTCGTCGGGGCGAGCTCCCCGATCAAATTCGGGATGCGGGAGATGGGTGCTGCGAGCATCATGAGGTCCGCCCCGCGCACCTCCTTCATGGTCGAGGCCGAGTCTATAGCCCCAACTTCGGCGGCTCTTTCGAGGATCGCCGGCTCGTCCACGCCGAAGACCTCCCAGCCCGCAGCCTTGGCGGCGAGCCCGACCGAGCCCCCTACGAGCCCGACTCCTACTATCCCCAAAGAGCGGCTCAGGAGAGCGCTCCTATCACCCGGTCGTTCTCCTCGGAGTCGCCGACGGTCACCCGGCTCCAGTCCGGGTAGCCCAAGACCTCGCCCTCTCGTACCAGGACGCC
>JALZEL010000151.1 GCA_030862075.1 Actinomycetota bacterium
AGCGGGAGCGGCCGGCACAGCCCCCGGAACCGCTACGTTGCAGGGATGCTCCGCGAGGCGGGGCTTGCGACCTTGCTCGTCGACCTCCTCACGAGCGAGGAAGAGGAGGTGGACCTGCGAACGCGCCAACTCCGGTTCGACATAGGGCTGCTCGCCGAGCGGCTCGTAGGCGCGACCGACTGGATAGCGCAGAACCCGGACACGCGGAACCTCCCCGTGGGCTACTTTGGCGCCAGCACCGGGGCGGGGGCGGCGCTGGCCGCGGCGGCGGAACGCCCGGAGAAAGTAGGGGCGGTCGTCTCACGCGGCGGACGCCCCGATCTCGCGGGGGACAGCCTCTCCCGCGTCCAGGCTCCCACGCTCCTAATCGTCGGGGGAAACGACATCCCCGTGATTGGCATGAACCGGAAGGCGATGGAGCAGATGCATGTCGAGAAGGAGCTCGAGATCGTGCCGGGCGCGACGCACCTTTTCGAGGAGCCGGGGGCTTTGGAGGAGGTCGCTCGGCTCGCCGCCGGATGGTTCGTGCACCATTTGGGCTCTGCGCCGAAGACCGATGCAGGGTGAACCGATTGAACCCTACGGGATGCCCTCGGGGGAGTAGGGCGACCGACGGACCTTACGCGGAGGGGGTAGGGCGGGGGTACGTTTGTGGTTTACGGGGTATGAAACCGGTGTAATGGTCCGAGAACCCGACTTTGGTGCCGAAGCTAATGAGATCTATGGCGAAGTTCTCGATGCAATGGAGCGGGCAGACATCCACTACATGCTTGGCGGCGCCGTCGCCTTGAATGCCTATACGGGCATCTGGCGCGATACGAAGGACCTCGACTTGCTCGTACTCAAGCAGGACGTGGCGCGGGTCCTCGAAACGCTCCAGGCAGCTGGATTCGAGACGGAGATCGAGGACCCATGCTGGCTCGCCAAGGCGCGAAAAGGTTCCCTCTTCGCGGACATCATTCACGGCAACCACAACGCTGCCGTCTTTGTGGAGGAATCCTGGTTCGCTAACGCGAGGGAGGCCAAGGTCCTGGGCCGCTGGGTCCTCGTCGCTCCTATCGAAGAGCTGATCCTCTCGAAGATCTTCGTAGCTTTTAGGGACCGCTGGGACGCGAGCGACGTGCTTCACCTCGTGTTCGCCACGGGTGGGGACCTCGACTGGGATCGCATCGTCGCCGGGGTGGGCGAGCACTGGGAGTTTTTGCTCGCCTACCTCCACATCTACCGCTACGTATACCCGAGCCACGCTCACCACCTGCCCCGCCGCGTCCTCGAGCTCCTTCGCGAACGCTATGAGGAAGAGACCGAGGCTGCCCCCGAAGATAGCTTGCGCTTCCGCGGGACGATGCTCGACGATTCCTCCTTCGAGGTGGACGTGGAGTCGTGGGGCCTTCCCGACGAGCGCGCCGCCAACAGGAGGGCGCGGTGCCCGGAAGAGGAGCGGGGTTAAGACGGTTTTGAGGGTTGCAGCCACCGCCGACGTTCACGCCCGCGTGGGGGACGCCAGACGCCTCCGTACCCTCGCTGAAGGGGCCGCACAGGACGCGGACGTGCTCGTGATCGGGGGGGATCTAACCGACCTCGGGCGCGTCGAGCAAGCGGAGGTGTTCCTCGAGGCCCTCGACGCTTGCCCCATCCCCATCGTCGCGACATTAGGGAACCACGACCACGAGAGCGGTAACGCGGACGTGCTCTCGCGCCTCTTCGCAGGGTCCGGCATCCACCTTCTCGACCGCTCCAGCGTCGTCATCGACGGGGTGGGTTTCTCGGGCGTGAAGGGTTTCTGCGGCGGGTTTGACCGGGACGTGGCTAACCCTTTTGGAGAGGACCTTTTCAAGGCCTGGGTGACCGAGGGCATCCTGGACGCGGTGGCCCTGAAGAGGGAACTCCGAGGATTGGAGACGGAGCGACGCGTTGCCGTCCTCCACTACTCGCCCATCCGCGCCACGGTCGAGGGCGAGCCGCCGGAGATATTCCCTTACCTGGGTACGAGCCGCCTCGCGGGAGCCCTCGACGAGGGCAGTGCTACGGTAGCTTTCCACGGGCACGCGCACCGCGGGTGCTTCAGGGGGAAGACCCAGGGCGGCGTCCCGGTCTTCAACGTGGCCGTACCCGTCCTCGAGCAGGGAGGGTTCGGGCAACCCTACTACGTCGTCGAGGTTTGAGTTAGCGAGACTACTGTAGGAAGCGGAGAAGGAACTGGAGCGTTCGTCCAAAACGGTGGTGAGCCACCGAGAATTTCTGAGGTTGGGCAGGGTAGGGGTCGCCGGGGCGATTCTGTCAGGCCGCTTTGGGGTGTGCGAGTGGAGGGGTGGTGGGGGAAGAAGACCCTGAGAGGATGATGATCCCGGAAGAGCCCGAAGCGTTGCAAGGAGCGGTGGAGATCTCGACGCCTAGCGGAACGGTGCGCGGCATCCTGTATCCCGTTGAGGGAGCGCGAGGCGCGATGGTGATGGTCGGCGGCGCGGGGGGCGACACTACCGGACCATCCGGCATCTACGAAGAGCTGGCCGGACGCCTGCAGGCCGATGGTTCGACGGCCCTGCGCCTGGAGTACCGCGCGCCGAACCACCTCGAGGAGTGCACCTACGACGTACGCGCCGCCGTCGATGCCTTGGGAGGTCGGGGAGCAGAGCGGGTGGTGCTCGTGGGCTGGTCCTTCGGCGGCGCGGTGGTGATAAGCGGCGGGGCCGCGAGCGAGCGGGTAGTCGGGGTCGCGACCGTCGCGAGTCAGACGTACGGCGCCGCGGCCGTCGGGGAGCTTTCTCCCGAGAAGAGCCTGCTGCTCGTCCACGGCACCGCCGACGGCGTGTTGCCGTACCGGCTCTCCCAGGACCTGTACACACGAGCGGGCGAACCAAAGGAGCTGGTCCTCTACCCCGAGGACGGGCACGGCGTAGAGCAACACCGCCAGGAGCTGCTGGAGAAGCTGCACGGGTGGAGCAGAAACCTCCTTTTGCTCGCTGGGGAGAACGCCTGAGAAACCGGCGCTCCTGTAACCGAAAGATGCTACGAGGAAGATCGCCGCGGATGGAGGTGGAGGTAGGATGAAGCCCCAGGGCTTACCCACGTGGGCGAGGAGGGCGCATGATTCGCAGCCGCACGTTTCGGTCGGCGGTGCTCGTTATGGTAGCCATATCCGGCTTGACGGCCTGGTTGCTGAGGAGGGCCGAGCGGGACTACGGTCCCGAACTTGTCTCCGCCGAATGGATGAAGAACAGTATCGGCTGGTGCAGCTGCCGGGTCTCCTGGAGGCAGCACTAGCCGCGTTGCGCGCCCAGATCCACGTTGAGGACAGCGCGAAGTGCTGCTGGACCGGTTCCCCGATTAGAAGATGCCGACGCGCGTCGTCTGGGGCACCTCAGGCCGGGTATTCTCCATCCTCCATGCGAGAGCGGCGGCCGCCCGTCTCCAGAAGGGTTTCCTCAACCTTATCCCGGACTGCGGCCACCTGCTCCACGTCGAATACCCCGACCGCTTCGTCGCCACCCTCGACCGTTTCTTGAGTGAACAGACGTACCACTAACGGTCCGCGGACGTGGGACGGTTGGCGCAACGCTCTTCGTTTGAGGAGGGCGACGAACGGGCAAAGGATCGGTGGAGAAGTTAAGGAGTAGGCGTTAACATCCGTGGTTCTGGCGTACGAAGAAGGAAGACGAGATGAGCGAAGACCAGAAAGAGCAACAGAACCCGGTAAACCGGTACCCGCATCCGGAGCTACCCGAGCAGGCGCTAGAGTGGCCCGGCTTGGAATCAGAGATGGATCCGCGGCCCGACTACGGAGAAGAGACCTATCAGGGCAGCGGTAGGCTGACCGGCAAAGCGGCTATAATCACCGGCGGGGACTCCGGGATAGGACGGGCGGTGGCTCTGGCCTTCGCGCGGGAGGGCGCCGACGTCCTGATCTCCTACCTGGAGGCGGAGGAATCTGATGCCCAGGAGGCGGTTCGGGTCGTGGAAGAGGCTGGCAAGAAGGCGGTCCTGGTGCCAGGGGACATAAGGGACGAGAGCCACTGCCAAGAGATGGTCGAGCAGGCCATGCAGGAGTTTGGCAAGATAGACGTCCTGGTGAACAACGCTGCCTACCAGATGGTGTGTAACGGCATACAGGAGATCTCCTCCGAGCAGTTCGACCGAACGTTCAAGACTAACATCTACGCCATGTTCTACCTGTGCAAGGCAGCGCTCCCGCACATGAAGCCCGGCGCGAGCATCATCAACACCTGCTCCAAAGAGGCCTACCACCCCAAGCCGTCGCTTATGGACTACGCCGCGACGAAGGGGGCGATAGTGACGTTCTCCAAGGCGTTGGCGGTGGAGACCACCCCACAGGGGATCAGGGTCAACGTCGTCGCGCCCGGGCCGGTATGGACGCCGCTGATACCGGCCAGCTATCCCCCTGAGCAAGGGGTATCCATGTTCGGAGGGAGCCAGCCCATAGGACGGCCGGCGCAGCCGGTGGAGGTGGCGCCTGCGTACGTGTTCCTGGCCTCCCAAGAAGCCGGATACATCTCCGGCGAGGTGATAGGGGTGGTGGGTGGGGAGCCGCTGCCTACCTAGAGCACGCCACCTCGTCGCCCCCGTTTTGCGCCGGTTAGGCCGAGCACGGAGACCGCATAGGGGCCGGAGGATGTAGGAGAGGGCAAGTACGTGCAATACCAGGAGTTCATCGGGCGGGTCCAGCAGCAGGCCGGGCTTGGATCGTTCGAGAGGGCGGAGGCAGCGACCCGGGCGACGCTCACCGCGCTCGGGGAGTACCTGTCCGGGGGCGAAGGGCACGATCTCGCCGCCCAGCTCCCGCAAGGCCTGGCCGAGCTTTTGCACCGGCAACCGCCGGACCGCGGCTTTATCTTCTCGCTCAACGACTTCCTCCAGCGCGTCGGAGAGGAAGAGGGCGTGGAGATCGGAGCGGCGGAGGCCCACGCCCGTGCCGTCGTGGACGTTCTCAAAGAGGCCGTAAGCGGGGGCGAGATGCAGGACGTCCGCCGGCAGTTCCCGAGCGAGTTCGACCCCCTCTTCGGCGGGTAAAAGAGGGCTACGCAGCGTCCGACTCCGGCGACAAGGACGAAAGGGTCAACCGCCGAACCAGCGCTCGAACTCTCCGGCGATCTCTTCCTTCGATGCCTCCGACCGGAGCAGCAAAGAGAGGAAAAGTCGCGCCTTCGAGCCGTCGAGCATCCCCGCGCTGATGAGGCCACGCGAGAGCAGGTCCGACTCCGAGCCGGTGAAGCCGTAGGTGTTCCTGTGTACCTCCCCGCCGCCGGTGCGCGAGGCCAGAACGACCGGCATCCCCCCGGCGAGATCCCCTAAACGCTCGGCCATGACCGAGTGCACGTGGCCGACGCCGAAACCCTCGACCACGAGCCCCTCGTACCCCGACTGGCTGATGGTCGAAAGGAGGCGACCGTCGTCGCCCAAAGAGACGGTATACAGGGCTACGGGACGGTCTTGTGTCTTCTCCGGGAGGGCGACGTGACGACGTCCGACGGGGTGGGTGATGATCCTCACGTTCTCCTCGGAGAGGTAGCCTATGGGTCCTGCGAGCGGGGACCGAAAGGTCGCGGGGTTCGAGGTGTGGGTTTTTCGCACGAAGCGGGCGGCGTGGATCTCGTCGTTCATAACCACGACAGCGCCGACGCCGCGGACCGCCTCGCTCGCCGCGACCCGCACGGCGGCCAGCAGGTTCGCCGGCCCCTCGGCGCCGGGGAGGGTTAGGTTCCGCATCGCGCCTGTCACGACAACCGGCGCTTCCTCGTCCATGAGAAGGTCCAGCACAAAAGACGTCTCCTGTATGGAATCGGTGCCCTGGGTTACGACGACGCCTTTGACTCCCTCGTCGATGTGGCCCCTGATCTCCTGGGAGAGCCCGACCAGGTCGTCCAGGGTCAACTCCGAGCCGGGCACCTGGCGGAAGGACTCGGCAGAGACCTCGGCGACCTCTGAGATCTCGGGTATGTCCTCGACTAGGGCCTCGCCGGTCATCGTTGGCGTGACGCCGGGACCGCCCGAGGAGTCCGTCGAGGAGATGGTACCGCCCAATGAGAGCACTGCTACTGCGGGTAGAGCCATCCTGCCTCCTCCGTCCAGAGTACCTCGAACATTCATGCTACTGGCGCCCGGAACGCCGTTCAACGCAAGACGCGCCTCGACGGGGCCGCTTGAGCGAAAAGCCGTGGTTGGGGTACGATCCCCACGATCGGAGAAAGGAAAGAAAGGGAGAAGATGGCGGAGAAAGAAATTAGAAGCCGGGAGGAGGTATCCTATGGGCGAGAAAGAAATAAGCAAACCTGTAGAGTTAGTTGGCGTCGGGGCCTCCGAGGGAGCGGTGGTGGGGCCGGTCTTCGTGCACGTTGCCAGAGAACTTAAACCGGAGCGAGAGAGCATATCCGAGGATGAGGTCGGGGCCGAGCTAGAGCGCGTTGAAGGAGCGATCGAGGCTGTAGCGGAGAAGCTTTCAGCGACCGGCGAGAGGCTGCGGGATGCCGGCAACGAGGAAGAGGCGTCCATCTTTGACGCCCACGTCGAGTTGGCCCAGGACCCCGAGCTCTCTTCGGGAGTCGAGGAGCGCGTCCGGAACCTGACGAGTTCGGAAGCGGCCGTGCTGACCGTCGGCGAGGAGTACGCGCAGATGTTCGCTGCAATGGAGGACGAGTACTTAGCGGCCCGGGCGGATGACGTCCGGGACGTAACGCACCAGATAGCGGCAGAGCTTATGGGCCGCGGTGCCGAGGAGCTTGAGGCCCTGGAGGTTCCGTCGGTTATCCTGGCCAGCGGCCTGGCACCCTCGGACACGGCTCGCATACCAAAGGGTATGGCCTTGGGTTTCGTCACCGCCGAAGGCTCGAAGACCTCCCACGTCTCGATCATGGCCCGCTCGATGGGGATACCGGCTGTGGTGGGCGTAGGAGCGGCGCTTGATAGGGCACTCGGGGCAGAGACGGTGGCCGTCGACGGCGGGGAGGGGTACGCAGTCGCCAACCCCGATCCTAACACGGTGGACGAGTTCGAGCGAAAGCAACAGGCAGTGGCCGAGGAGCGGTCTGCTCTTGAAGAGTTCAAGTACGTCGAGGGCAGGACCCGAGATGGGCGTCGCATCGAGGTCTCGGCCAACCTTGGCTCCACGGACGAGGTCGAAGAGGCCCTCTCGTGGGGGGCGGAGGGGGTGGGGCTCTTACGCACGGAGTTCCTGTTTATGGAGCGCGAGGAACTTCCTTCGGAGGATGAGCAGTACGAGGCCTACCGCAGGGTGGCCGAAGCCTTCGGCGAGAAGCCCGTTATCGTGCGGACACTGGACGTTGGCGGGGACAAGGACCTGCCTGGCATAGATCAACCCGAGGAGGAGAACCCGTTCTTGGGCTGGCGGGGCATAAGGATGAGCCTGGACGTCCCAGAGCTCTTCAAGCCCCAGCTTCGAGCCATCTTGAGGGCCGCGGCAGTAGGCAACCTGAAGCTCATGTTCCCTATGATCGCCGATATCGAGGAGTTGCGCGCTGCCAAAGAAATTTTCGAGGAGTGCCAAAAGGAGCTCGAGAGGGAAGGGGCGGAGATAGGACCGGTAGAGGTCGGGATGATGGTGGAGACCCCTGCCGCGGTGGTATGCGCCGAGAAGCTGGCTAAGGAGGTCTCCTTCTTCTCGATCGGCACGAACGATTTGGTGCAATACACTTTGGCCGCTGATAGGGGTAACGAGCGCTTGAGACGCCTGCAAAGCGCCGATCACCCGGCGGTACTCAAGTTCATAAGGTATACCTGTGAAGCGGCGGAGGAAGCGGGCATCTGGGTTGGGGTGTGCGGCGAAGCTGCCGGTGAGCCGGAGCTGATCCCGAAGCTTGTAAAGTTTGGAGTTACGGAGCTCAGCATGAACACCCCGTCAATACCGAAGGCCAAAAAGATCGTCTCCGAACTGTAAGGTTTTTATGACCGTGAGCATCAAAAAGTCTCCCGGGCGTGACTCCTCGCCTGGAGGCACTCTCGCGCCTCAGGCACGCCACACGGCGAAGAGCTAATCCAAGGTCTCTCACTTCTACCTGCGCCGCGACTTGGAGATCAACTATCTCCTCAAGCTGCGGTATCATCTGCGTAAGGGGATAGAGCCCGCGACATTCATCACGGACTCCTCGCGTTGCTTGCCGCCCGGACTTTGAGCGATCATCCCAGGCTCAACACCCGTTACGCGGACGACGATCTAGAGCTGAGCCCCCGAATCGACCTCGGCATAGTGGTGGTGACGGATGAGGGGCTCGTGAGGCTGTGCTCAAGGGAGCCGACGCTCTGGCGCTCAAGGAGCTCGTCCCGGCGGTGAAGGACCTCGTCTGGCTGACCCGGAAGGGCAGGCTGCGAGGGCCTCTCGGGCGGCGGGTTCGCGTTCTCGAATTTGGACGATGGAGGTTGATTCCTTCGACGCCATCATAAATCGAGTAAACTCTCTGTGGACCATCGGGGCGCGGACAGGGCTGGGTTCCTGAAGTCCCTCCAGGCGGCGCTGTCGGATTGGGAGTTGCTGTTGTGAAAGGGGAGCCGGGTTGAAGGTCGAACAAGGCGCCATCCTCACCTGCTCGACTTGTGGGATGGACGGCCTGCACGAGCTCTTGTACCTCTCCGACCACCTGTGCGCCAGCCGCTGCGACAACTGTGGGGCGACCCTGCTGTTCTCGGGCCACATCTACGCCGAATACGCCAAGGACGTGGCCGAACGGACCGCATACCTCCCGGTGAAGTTCGTTGGGGACATCTTTCAGAGACCCACGGGGGTCCTGACTTGGCCATAAGGCCCTCCGTAAGCCCCTGAAGCTCCTCAGGGAGGTGGCCCAGATCACGGCGTTCGAGCAGGGCCACCGTCGCTCCCGGCCCTCCGGTCGTGGGTCCGAAGATCCTACGGTGCCTCGTGGAAGCTCGTAGAAGAAAGGGCGCGAAGTGGTAGAGAAGGAAGCGACGATAGTGCCCGAGGCGGGCCTCCACGCCCGTCCGGCCTCCTTATTCGTCAAGACGGCCAAGCAATTCTCTTCGAGCATAACCGTCGTCAAAGACGGGTGGGAGGCGAACGCCAAGAGTCCGATGAAGCTCATGACCCTGGGCGCCAAGAAGGGCGATGGGATCTTCATCCGGGCCGAAGGCGAGGACGAAGAAGAGGCCGTGGACGCCCTCGTGAAGCTCATCTCCAAGGAAGAGGAGTAGAAGATCTGCGGCCGGGCCCTTCCCCGGGACCTGCTTACTCTACTGCTGTGTAGGAAAGCGTAGGCGAGGCGTGGCTTCGCGTATAATGCCTTCTCTTATGGAGAGGGAGCTATGGAAGATGGGAAGCGTGCCGGGGGACGTGCCCCTGACGTTCGGGCGCGTGGGGGAGGGGTCGGAACCCATTTTGGCCCTACACGGCATTACGCAACACCATAGAGCATTCAACGCGGTCGCCAGGAACCTCCGTCACCCAGACGGGATGGTTGCCCTGGATCTTCGGGGCAGAGGAAACTCCGGGAAGCCGCCCTCCGGGAGCTACGGGCTCGGGGCGCACGCGGGAGACGTGATACGGACCCTCGACTATCTGAGCGTCGAGCGGGGCGTTCTCCTCGGCCACTCGATGGGCGCCTTCGTCGCCCTCCAGACCGCGCTCTCGTATCCCGATCGCGTAAGCGCGCTCGTCATCCTCGACGGCGGCTGGCCCCGTCCCGAGGAGCCCTCCGAGCCCGACGAGGAGGTCCAGGAGGGCCTCGAACGGGCCTTCTCCCGCCTCAGCATGGTCTTCGAGACCCAAAAAGACTACCTCGACTTCTGGTTTCCCGACCAGAACCTCACCTTCGAGGACCTGCCGCCCGACCTCGCCGACTTCTATCTCTACGATCTCGAGGAGGTGGAAGGCGGCTACACTCCCAAGGCGTCCCGCGAAGCGGTGGAGGAGGACACGGACTCGGTCTTCTTCGAGGGACCGACCGCCGCCGCTTTGGGGAGCGTTGGCTGTCCCGTCACGCTCATCCGCGCGGGAGAAGGCTTCTTCCCCGGCAGCGAGCCTTTGATCCCCGACGAAATCCGGGACGCCATGGTGAAGGGCCTGGGTCTTTTTCGCCAGGAGCGCCGCCTGCCCACGGCCAACCACTACACTATGCTGTTCGAGCCTTACGTGCAGCAGTGGGTTGACGTTCTTGGCCCCGATAACTAACTTTTCGAGTAATACACGGGAGCCGCGGAGACTACCCACCTCAAAATAAGTTTTCCAGAAACCAAGTAGCAGAAAGAAGCAGACCATGCCGTTCTTTCTTGTCAAAGGCACTATCCACGTCATAGGCTATGCGCCGGACGAGGACTCCGTCCGCTCCGAGGCCGAAAACGAAGCCGTTGGACCAAGTCGTCCGGTCCGTCCGTCAACCTGAATGCTAGACGGCATGCACCGCTTCACTTCGAAGTATCGACACGCTGGAGACGCGTTACCGTGGCGCGCTTCAGTCCCTAGAGTTGGCGACAAAGGCTCTAGACTACTTGTTGCTCGGGTTGGGCATCGTGGAGGTCCGGTGGGTCGCGCTACGAACCGAAATTGTCGAGGCGAACGATGGCACCGAGAGATAATCATCAGCCGCAACAGAGAAAAGGACCGGCGTCCCATAGCCTTGTTTATGCTGGGTCGTCGCCCGAAGCAGATGGTTCCAGAGTTTTCCGGCGTGGACAGGATGCGCGAGAGCCTGAACTATCGCTTCCTCGAAGCGGGTCTGGCCTACCCTACCAACTACAAAGGGTTGTTCCTCGACTTACGCGGTGCGCTGACCTATGCGGCGAGCCGTGCGCGCGAGGCAAACCTCGAAATCTGGGCGGAGGATCACACGAACACGGGGCCCGAGGTCGAAGGACCGGAGTAGATCTCGGAGGAACACGTGATCCTGCCGAAATTGTACTGCCGCCTCGCCGAATACCTGGAATGGAAGCGGGCGGGCCGGTCTCCGGCTTCGAAGAATTCCTGGAAGCAAAAGCCAAAGAAACTACCATTATTCCGACCGTGTGTCCCACCCACTTCGGTACCGTGGTAGACGTTGACGGAGACACGATGAGGATGATGGAACCGCCGAAAATCTGATCTTCGAGGGATAGCTCGAGCCAGCCGCCTCGATCCTACTCCTCGGAGCTTCGCTCTTCCCGAAGAACCTCGTTCGGGTGGTGGGCGATGGAGGCCTCAACGGATCCGTGCTGGGCGGCCACGTCGCGGATGCGCTCCTTTATGAGCCGTCGTTGCTCGGCGCCTCGTGCCTCTCCGTAGAGCCTGCGGAGCCGCTCTTGCTCCTCGCCGAGCTCCCGAGAGAGGGCGTGCAGGTCGCCGATCTCGGCTCCCTCCAGACCATCCTCGAACTCCTCCTCCCGTGACGACATGGCCCACGTGAGCGAGAATGCCATCCCCCGCCCCTCGAAGCCTCGTGGGGATAGCAACTCCCGCGGGTCTACGCCCAAGGCGCGAGCCAGCTTCTTGATGGTGCCGAATTGCGGACGCGAGATCCTGCCGCTCTCTATCCCCGAAACGGTCGTGGGACTCACCCCCGCCTCTTCGGCCAACCGCCCCTGGGTCCACATCCGATCCTCCCGGATGGCCGTTAGCCTGCTCCGTGCCTCGTCCCTCTTCATAGAATCCTCTCTAGCTCTTTGCCCGTCAAATCTACCATAAACTGTATCGAAAATGAATAGAAACGAAAAATTTCTGTAGTAAAGTTGTTTAGAAGCTGTGTCGGAGGGTATAATGTGAAGCGAGAGCGGGCAAGCCCCGCTTGGGATAGGACCACGGGCGAGAGAAGGAGGTAAGGAAGATGGCGATGAGTCCGTTCAGGGGCCGAGGGTTCTACGACGTGCAGAGCGAGATGAACCGCGTATTCGATGAGATGTTCGGCGGCCTCATGCGTCGGTCGGGTGGTCAGCAGAGGGCGCAGGTCACCGAGTGGGCGCCGGCGATGGACGTGCTACAGAAGGACGGGGATCTGATGGTAAGGGCCGAGCTTCCTGGCGTGAAGCTCGAGGACGTGGACATCACGATCCATGACAGGGTCCTGACCATCTCCGGTGAGCGCAAGCTCGAGGAGGAGACCGAGCGCGGAGGGTATTACGTCAGGGAGCGCAGGCATGGCTCGTTCAGGCGGAGCATGACGTTGCCGGAGGGCGTGGAGGAGGACAGGATCCGGGCTCGATTCCAGGATGGCGTCCTGGAGGTGACCATCGAGGGGGCCGCGGCGGTACGTGAACCGAAGCGCATCCAGATCGAGGGCCAGACCAGCGAAGGGGAGGGCACCGGCGGCCAGGAGAGCGCCGGCGGTAGGGCTTCGAGCAGCTGAACTCGGCGCGAAGCTGAAGGCGCACCAGGGGAGGGGGGGGGGGGGG
>JALZEL010000177.1 GCA_030862075.1 Actinomycetota bacterium
GGATAGCCATCATATACGTCCGACGCAAAGAGATCCCGCCGCGCCCCGGTCGAGGAGGGGTAAACCAACAGGACCGGGCCTGCAGGCCCTTAGGATGGAGTCTCGCGGCTGTGTTCTGCGAGTTTAACCCTCCGTCCCTCGGCTATTGAAGTACTTACGCTAACGATCTTTGCGCCCCAGCTACACCAGCACCAACTCGACCTCGGGGGTTTCCTCGTTCAGCAGGGCGCGGAACTCGATCTCAAACCCTTTTGTAGATCGAGTCGTGCACGGAGACGTCGTAGAGGCCGTGCAGGCCGCCGGCGGCGCTTATGACCTCCCCAGCGAGCTCGACCGCCGTTTTTTCGCGGCTCCCGATCCCGAACAAGAGCCCCAGGAGCTCTCCGTCCGAGAGCGCTGAGGGGCCCGCCGTCAGGAGCCGCTCGCGCGGCCTGAGCTCCGGTGGTAGCTGCTTTATCGTATACCTGCGAGGCATGGAAGTTCCCCTTTAATACCAGCTAATGCCGTGTTTCTCAACGTGCTTCAAACCTGATGGTGAGTCTAGCCGTCGGCGAGACCTATCCGCAACGACTCGAGATACTCTTGGTCCCAGCCCTCTGGTTTGCCCGCTCCGCCGCTTGCTCCCGAGAAGATCAAAGGGTTCGCGAAGTAGTAGGGGTCGAGCAGGTCGCGGCCGTCTAGCCACAATACCTCAACGGAGTAGTCAGCGGGGGCCTCTTTCAGCAAAACCTCTTTTTCCACCGGGAACGTCGTCGACGAGGCAACGAGGAGCTGGGAGGCCCCGAGATAGTCGGCAAGGACTATCATGTCCGCGAGCTGGCGGGCGAAATCCGACGCCTCCTCGGGCTTCGCGAGGTGCTCGGTCGTCTCCTTGCACTCCGCGAGCACGAGGTCCCTCCCGCGCAGCGCCACCAGATCCAACTCTTTGTCAGGGAAAGGCACGCACGCCCCCTTCTTCGCTTGGAGCTGCACCCCGGGGTAGAAGCCCAGGCTCTGTCCGCTCGGTCGGTCGCCCCAAGCTGCGGACATGAGGTGCAGGGTCAGCAACGGGGTCAGCGTGCCCTGGTTGTGGCCGTGGGCGTAGAGCTCGTTGATGTGGTAGTGCCATTCGGTCTTTTCGGGATCGAGGGGTATCGGAGAGTCCTCCCGGCAGCCGTTGCAGCGCCACACTTCGCCCACGCGGTCGATCGCGTACCAGCCACTCAGCCCGCACCTGAGGCACTCGATGACCGCCCCGCGGAACACCACCAGCCTCTCCACAAGCCACCGGAGCACGTCGCGCGCGACCTCCCTGCCCCATCTCGCTCGGAAGTGCTCGAACTTCAGCGTCTTGCGCTGGGCTACGAAAGGCCTCTTCTCGCCGCGCCGGCGACTCAGCACTCGGAGTAGCTCCCTCACCTTGCCGCTGGCGACCACCTTCAGGTTATCCACGCCCCCGATCAATTCGAGCTGACCCAGGGCCGCCGCTTTGGCCGTGGGCACGACGTCGTAGCCGCGCTCCTCGAAGACGGAGCGGAGCAAGGTCCACCCGTCGGGCGTGCGCAGGTTGAGCAAATCACTCTCGGAGAAGTCCTTGTTGAACTGCCTGACGAAGCGCAGATTTCCCCCTTTGGAAACGTTGTCGCGGCTGTCTAGCCAGCCGATGTGCCGGCCCATCGCTTCGCTCTGCGGCAGCCACACCCCGTCCACGCCCACCTCGTAGGCCACGTAATCGACCTATGGGATGAGGCTCTTCTTGAGTTCTTCGGGCCGCGGCGGCTGGATGCTCGCCCTGTCGCGGTCGAAGTGGGCGGGCAGCTTCTCCGTCGTGTACCAGTACTCACACGTTGCGGTGAAGAGGCCGATAAGGTCCTCCGCGCCAATGCGGGCCTCCGGGTAGCTGTCGCCCAAACGCTCCCGGAGCTCCGCGGCGTCCACCGAGCCGCTGACTATCAAAACGTCGTCTTTGCGGGGGGAGGCCTCCATCACCGACGGCCGGACGCGCCCGAGGCCCCTTCTACCGCCGCCGGCGCCCGCCCGTCCTCGAGCAAGTCTATCGGTATCCACAGCGGAAAGGGGTGGGCGAAGCGGTGCTCGGCCCTGAGGGTCCAAAACAGAGCGAAGTCCTCCACGCTGTCGTCTTGCCCCGTCATGACGATCGGCCCGTAGCGGCTCTGCTCGAGGCCACCCGCGGGCCTTCGGGCGGCGTCGTACGCGGTGCCGCGGCACTCGATCTGAAGGCCCCGGAGGGTGAGTTCCGGTAGCGTCAGCGCGTGTTTTGCCTCCTCGGTCTCCAACAGCACGCCCAGGTCGCCCGCTAGCACGCCCAGCAGGTCCCCGGCCCCTCCCACCTCCTCAACCCTCACCGACTCGGAGAGGTCCAGGTCGAACTTGTACCGGTGCGAATGCACCTCATTCAGGTGGCCCTCCACCTCCGCGTCATTCACGCCTCCGTACCTCGCCACCATGGGTAGGTAGGGGAAAGAAGAGTACCCCCAGTGCGCCCTGGGGACGACCACGAAGCGCTCGCTGGCGGGGGGCTTCAGGTCCTCGCCTACGGCGTCCAGGACCGAGTGCATCAGGGTGCTGGTCCCGGTGAAAAGCCGCTCTGGTCCCTCCTCCGCCGTGTACAGCAGCCGCTCGAGGCCGTCCTGCATGCGGTCTACCAGGGACTTGGGGGGCTCCTCGCGCGGCGCGTGCATGTTCACAATCCCTGGACTGATGACGGGCTTGCGGGACATGCCGAGGGCGAACACTTGGTCGGGATCGAGCAGGTCGAGGAGCCGTCTCCAGGGCTGCTGGAGACCTTCCGAGCGCGAGTACGGGAGCGCGTAGCCGACGTGACCGCCCCAGGCCAAGGAACGCGACTCCGCGAACCGCGCCGCCAAGCCGGGGTCGTCCTCCGGGATCAGGACCGCCGACCTGACCGGGCGCAGGGTCGTCTCGACCACCCGAGCGCCGTCCGTGTACTCCCCGGCTAGCAGTGCCCGCGTGCGGGTCACGCCTCGTCGTCCCCTGGAAGGTAGACTGCCCTTACCGAGGCCCTCGCGCGAAACTTCTCGCCCGGAGGCTGGACATAGTTCGGGGGCCTGGAAATGATATGCAACCTGACGCTCGGCATCGGGGTCTATTCTACGCCAATGCCAACTCCATTTCGGGGTCGCCATCGCCCAACACGGCGCTAAAACGCAGGGCCGGGATTTTGTTTACGGGAGATGTATATGGAGATGTCGGTTCTATCTGGACTATCTTTGCGGTTACTTGATCGTTTCGTCTCTTAGAGCGGTAGAAAGTAACGATGGTTCGTCTAAAGACCTTGCACCGATAAGACCACCGACAATTCAAGGGCGTCGAAGCAGGTGGTCTTTGGGCACCTCGACGATGACGGGCCTCACCCCATCGGGGTCTTGTATCCGCATCTCTCGCAACCCCCA
>JALZEL010000179.1 GCA_030862075.1 Actinomycetota bacterium
GCAGCGCGGAGAGCGGGTGAGGGGAATCGAACCCCCATAACCAGCTTGGAAGGCTGGGGCTCTACCATTGAGCTACACCCGCGCGTAGGCCTTTCGGTCGGGGCGAGAGGATTTGAACCTCCGACCCCCTGCTCCCAAAGCAGGTGCGCTGCCAGACTGCGCCACGCCCCGTCCGAGATCTACGAAAAGTATACCAGAGCATCGGGGACCTCCCGCCTAGAGCACGGTGGCGTGGGCAGCGGCCTCTATCTTCTCTTCGAGGAAACGGCTCCCCAAAGCGGCGAACTCTTCAGGGTCGGCGCTACACACGTAGTACGAGCGGCCCTCGTCCTCAAGGCTTTTAGGGCGCCTCAAGAAGCCCCTCCTCGAGAGTATGCGCCCCACCTCCAGGGCAGTCTGCCCGGCGGAGGAGATCAGGCGCACCTTAGGTCCCAGGATCCTGTTGATAGGCGCCGAGATCAGGGGGTAGTGTGTGCACCCCAAGATGACCGCGTCCACCCCCCTCTTTTTGAGGGGGTCCAGATAGCCCCCGGCTACCTTCTCCAGCTCCGGCCCGTCCACGACGCCGCGCTCGATGAGCGGCACGAACTCGGGGCAGGCCTGCTCGTACACCTCGACGCCGGCGTCCATGAGGTGGACGGCTTTCGCGTACGCCCTGCTTCCGACGGTGGCCTCGGTGGCGAGGACCCCGACGCGCCGGTTGCGGGTCTCCAGCACGGCCGCCCGGGCGCCGGGCTCTATGACCCCGATTATAGGGACCTTGAACGACCTCTGGGCGGTCTTGATCGCCGCCGCGGTCGCCGTATTGCACGCGATGACCACCAACTTCACGTCCAGACCGACTAGGTACTCGATGATCTCGAACGCGAACCACCGCACCTCGGCCAGGTCCCGGACGCCGTACGGCACCCGCGCCGTGTCGCCGAAGTAGACAGTGTGCTCATAGGGCAGCCGGTCCCGGATCTCCGCGAGCACCGTCAGCCCTCCTACCCCCGAATCGAAGACGCCTACGGGCCTGGGATCGCTCACGGGATCGCATTATATACATTCGGCACGGAGTTGCCGGAGAAAGCGGAAAGGCCCACCGGATAAGTGGGCCGTGAGTAGTGGAGGCGGCGGGATTCGAACCCGCGTCCGCGAACGCGCCGTCCGTGAGATTTCTACGAGCGTAGCACCCGGTTTAGTTTCGCCCTACCCTGCGGACCGGGGCGCCGCAGGAGGGCTAGCCCGTTCGAATGTCCCCTTTAAGCCCCGGGCCAGGACCCAAAGGGTGAGCCCACTTAATGACACCGGTACCCGGGTCGTGGGCTACCCGGGCCGATGGGCTGCCTTTATTTAAGCAGCCAGAGCCACTTCATCGTTGGCGTGTATGTTTAGCTGCCGGCGTTTAACGAGTCTCCAGCAAACTCGGCTCGTCTCACGAGACGCTGACCGCTCACGTCGAAGCCGGTACGCCCCCGTGTACTATGCGTATTATACCACGCCTGAACCTGGTCAAACCCAGCGGCCTAGCGCCGGAGGCGCTCCTTCATGGCGCGTTCGATCTCGCGCTCTGCGGTCTTGCGGGCGATCTCGCGACGTTTGTCGTACTGCTTTTTGCGGCTGGCGACGGCGAGCTCGAGCTTTATGTTGCCGTTCTTTTCGTAGAGTCTCAAGGGGATGATCGTCTTGCCCTCTTCCTGGCTCTTGCCGATGAGGCGTGAGATCTCCCCCTTGTGCAAGAGCAGCTTGCGGTCGCGGGTCGGGAGCTGCTCGCGGTGGGTGGCGTTCGCGTACGGGGAGACGTGGGCGCCGATGAGGAAGACCTCCCCATCCCTCACCCTGGCATAGCTCTCCTTGAGGTTTGCCCGACCCGCCCGGATGGACTTCACCTCAGGACCGGTGAGCTGGATACCGGCCTCGTAGGTCTCCTCGATGGCGAAGTCGTGCAGCGCCTTCCTGTTCTGAGCGAAGACCCTCCCGTTCACAGCCGCTTCACCACCCTGAGCTCCGCTCGCTGCATCAGCGGCCGAACGTCCAAAAGCTCGACGAGGATGCGATCCCCGACCTTGTAGGAGGAGCCTATCTGGTCGTTCGAGAGGACCACCCCATTCGGCTCCAACTCCCACCAACCGGGGAGCTTGCTGACGTGCACGAGGCCCGTCGCCCCCGTCTCGAGCTCGACGAAGAGTCCGAAGGTCGCGGTGCTCACGACCACGCCTTCCAGGTTCTCTCCCACGCGGTCCCGCATCAGCCACATCAGGGTGTACTCGTCGGCGGTGCGCTCGCAGATCATGCTCCGCCACTCGCGCTCGGAGATGTGCCCGGCAACCTCCGCGAGATCATCCGGTGGCTCGTCACCCAGAAGCGCGCGGTGGACGAGGACGTCGGAGTAGCGCCGGATCGGGGAGGTGAAGTGGGTGTAGTTCTCTAGCGCCAGCCCGTAGTGGCCCAGAGGCGAAGGCGAATAGAACGCGCGGGGTATGGAGCGTAGGATAAGGTAACCTATAGCGTCCGACTTTGCCTTCTGGGCAATAACGCCGAGGTTCTCCGGCGTGGGCTGGACCTGCATCCCCACAGCAGCTAGCCTCTCACCCAGGATCTCCATGTCCTCCGCGTCGGGCCTCTCGTGCACCCGGTATACGCCACCCGGCTTCCCACGCAGCATCTTGGCCATTTCCTCGTTCGCGAGGACCATAAGCTCCTCGATCAGATCCCGCGCAGGCGTCGAGCGGCGCACCCTTGCCCCGACCGGTACCCCCCGCTCGTCCACCTCGTACTCCGGCTCCCGCCCGCCAAGCTCCAACTTGCCACGGACCGCAGCCCGCGTCTTCAGCTTCCGCGAGAGCTCGTACGCCGTCCGCACCAGCTCGGGTTGTTGGATCTCCCCTACACCATGCAAGAACGCGTCCACCCCATCGTAGGTTAGCCGAGCATCGCTAGCCGTCAGGCTGCGGTAAGCCCTGCTGCTCTCTACTTCGCCGGACGAGGCTAACTCTATCTTGACCGTGACGGTCGCCTTCTCCTCGCCCGGCCTCAAGGAGCACACGTCCTCCGAGAGCTGGCGCGGGAGCATCGGGGCGACGGTCCCCGGCAGGTAGACCGAGTTGCCGCGCCTGCGAGCTTCCCTGTCCAAGGGACTCTCGGGCCGCACGTAGTGGGTCACGTCCGCTATATGAACCCAGAGACGGTAGCCCGCGCTCG
>JALZEL010000182.1 GCA_030862075.1 Actinomycetota bacterium
CCCAACGCCTCATCTGTCGCGCCTCGCCGCTCGGAGGCGAGCGCGAGCAGCGTGAGGAGCTCGATCGCGTGGGCTATCCGGCCCTCGGATCTCGCGTCCTCCAGCAGCCCGTCGAGGAAGCCGAGCGCCTCGTCGGTTCTGCCCTCCCCGAGCAACACGCGAGCCATCGTGATCCGCTCGAAGTGGCGTGGGTAGCTCAGGTAGTCCTGGCTCGCCCCAAACTCCCGGGCCCAGCGCGCCGCCGACTCCACGTCGCCTTGCGCCAGGTAGAACCGCGCCTGCCACGCCCAGATGAGCGGCCACCTCGGCGTGAGCCTACCGGCCTCCCGGATGAGGGAGTGCGCACCTTCGGCGTCCCCGCGGGCCATCAGCACGCGGGCGAGGTTGACGTAGCCGTAGACCAGGATCTTCGCCTCGCCGCTCCGCCTGCCGTGCTCGATGCCCGTCTCTAGGAGTCGTCGCGCCTCGTCCAACTCTCCACGCTCGTAGAGCAGCTCGCCCATCCCGGTGTGGATGATGCCGGCTACCGAAGGTACCCCCTCTGGCCGGCCCTCAGCCAGCCGCCGTCCATCCAACAGCAGGGCTTCCGCCTCCCGGAGGCGTCCCCGATCCATCTCCAAGGAGGCGTGGTACCGGAGGGCGAATAGGGCCGTCCTGAGGTCGTCGGCTGCCCGGCCGGTGGCGGCTGCCCGGGCGAACGCTTCACTTGCAGCCTCGATGTCTCCGAGCGAGCAGTAGGCGTGCCCTAGGTCCAACGCCACGTCACCGCGCAGATGGAGTTCGCCCTCAGGCAGCAGGCCCAGGGCCCGATTGGACAGTTCCGTCGTGAGCGGAGCGTTCTCTAGCATGGCTGCCATACGGGCACGGATGATGCACATCTCACCCAGCATCGTACGCTCTTCGTCGGAAAGTCCCATCGTCGAAGTTCCGTCGCCGAGCCCCAGGGCCTCCTCTGTATCGTGGACTCGGCGCTCGGCCTCTTTCAGCTCCCCTGAGTGCACGAGCGCCCAGGCGTAGAGGAGGCACAGCTGCGGGCGGCGGCGTACCAGCCCGTCGGGCAACGTCCCTAGCCAGCGGAGCAGCAGCGAGGCGTCCACGTACGTGCGCCGCACGCCGGTCTCCTCCTCGATCAGGTCCGCCGCCCGCTCGTGGTCCCCGGCCGCCAGGGCATGTTCGATCGCCGAGGCCAGGCATCCTTCTACTTCCTCGTACCAGAGCCCGGCGCGGCGGTGCAGTTCCGGGATCTCGCCCGGGTTCGCGCGTCGCAGGCGTTCGCGCAGGAATGCGGCGAAGAGGTGGTGGTAACGGTAGTAGCGCCCGCCTTCGTCGAGCGGCACCAGGAAGAGGTTGGCCCTCTCCAGCCTTTCGAGCATCTCCAGCCCACCGGTCGTGCCCATGAGTGCCTCGCACAGGGGGCCGCTCAGCGTCTCGACCACGGAGGTCCGAAGCAGGAACTCCCGAATATCCTCCGGCTGACGGGAGAGGACCTCATCGGCCAGGTAGTCGAAGACGTGGCGGGCGCTCCCCGCCTGGGCCTCGACGGGATCGTCCTCTCCTCCCCGGAGGGCGTGCGCCGCCAACTGCAGGCCGGCGATCCACCCTTCTGTCCCTTTTTCCAGTGTTGCGACCGTCTCCGCGGCAAGGTCCAGCCCCATCGTGCGGCCGAGAAAATCCGCCGCCTCTTCGTGGGTGAAGCGCAGGTCCGGGGTGCCAAGCTCGGTCAACCTTCCACGTGCGCGCATCCTCGGAAGCGGCAGCGGAGGACTCGTACGACCGGCGACTATCAGGTGCATCGGCGGCGGCGAGTGGTCCAGCAGAAAGGCGAGGGCGTGGTGGATGGTCTCCGAGCGTATGGCGTGGTAGTCGTCGAGCACGAGGACGAAGTCGCGCGGCATCTCCAGGATCTCGTTGCTCAACGCGGTGAGGACGGGCTCGAGCTCCTCTTGAGAATGTAGGGAACCCAGGAAGGTACGCGTGGTTTCCCCGAAGGGCTCGTGGATCGTCCCGATGGCCGCCACCAAGTACAGGAAGAAGCGCACCGGATCGTCGTCCCTTTCGTCCAGGGAGACCCAGGCTACCGGAAGCTCACTACGCCGGCTCCAGTCTGCGAGCAAGGTCGTCTTGCCGAAGCCGGCCGGCGCAGAGACAACAGTCAACTCGCGCCGTACTCCTTCGTCCAACCGCTCGAAGAGGCGCGGACGAGGCACGGCGTTCGGACGACTACGGGGCACATAGAGCTTGGCCCTGAGTATCTGCCGGTCCATGAGTTTCGCTTCTCCCATCAAGAACATTGTACTTGACGACGGTGAATTCCCGAAGTAGGCAAATTTTACGGCTGCCCGGTTTGCGGCGTACGGAATCCGAGCACGAGGTTGATCTCCGAAGACTACGCTACGGAACGAATAGAGATGAGTAGGCCTTTACGTCGCCGGTAAACCACCTCCCGATACGCGGATCAGGAGTGACTCCCGGAAGCGGAAGAAGTCGCCGGGGTCGTACGTCGCCTTGACGCGTACCAGACGTGCGTAGTTGGCCCCGTAGTAGGCGCGAGCCCAGTCCTTGAGGTCCGGGTCGGGCCAGTTCGGGTACACTCTCCCCGACCCCCACGGATGCACCATCCCCCACGACCGCCCAAGCCAGCGCCGCGCGGCCTCCCTCTCGGCGATCGAAGTGTCGGGGTCGACGACTACCGTGTGCTGGAGCAAGAAGAGCTCGTCGCGATAGACGAAGGCGGTGGCGGCGGATAGCAACGCGCTACGAGAAGCGGGCCGCGAGCCACCCAACAATGCTCACGGTGGCGTCGATCTATCTAAGCGCCGCTCCGAAGGGCACAGCGTGGACCTACACCACCGCCCCTGCAGCCGGACGTGACCAAGGCCTTAGAGAACGCGTTGCAGTAGCCGTTGCAGTACGAGGCCCCGGATAAGGTCCGTGGCCTCTGCCGACGCCCTGCGTTTTACCTGCAAATCTGCGTATTTCTGTGTGGAGCCGATGGGAGTCTAAC
>JALZEL010000196.1 GCA_030862075.1 Actinomycetota bacterium
GGGATCGTGCTGGCTTTGACCGTACTGTTCTTAGGCTCGAGAGGTCGCGAATGAGAGTAGGCTTCTCGGATGTCGGCGCGAGGCCCAGGGGGTCCACACAGAAGAGTGGGCTCCCCGCGACAGCCAGGATCGGTCGTGGGGTGTTTCCCGTCCCGGCTGCCCCAAGGCCAGCCCCAGCGTGCCGGAGCTGCGGACGAATCTCCCGCATGCTCTCGGGACGAATCCCCCGGCCCGTGCGGGGGTCGGAAAAGGATCAGGAAAACTGGTAGGGTTAAGGGCTGTGGAACTGGCCGTGGCACTGCTCATGTGGGCCGTCGGCTCCGCTTTCGGAGCCCTCGGTCTCTCCTCGTTCGAGGGCGGCGAGGGCGAAAGGGGCGAGCGCTATCTCCTTTACATGGCCTACTTCTGGCTCGTGGCACTGGCCGCGATGGTCTCTTCTAGCGTACTCTCTGGGCGAGCGGTGCTGGTGCTGGCCTGCCTCGCGGCGATCTTTTTCGTCGGCGTGGTGGTCGTTCCCGGCAGGCTCCTCGGCAAAAGCATGAGGGAAGAGGACCTTGGTACCACGCAACGGCGCCTGTGGCGACGGTAGTTAGCGGAAGCAGCCCGGGTGCCCCCGCTACGAGTCGATAGGCTGAGATTGGTTCGGGAAGCGGAGGTACCCCTGCTTCTTCGTAACCTGCTCCCACTCCAATGTCCCCTATCGCTCGTCCCACTCTAAGCCAGCGGCAAGCCTTTCCCGCAGGGCCTACTCAAGGCGATCGAAGGCGACGCGCTTCTCCGTCGTGAGCAGCACGTGGAACTCGGAGGCGCGTCCTTGCTCTGCCAGCGCGTGACCACCAACACCTTGTCCGCCCCTTCGGAGCTTAAGATTTCCATCGAGACGAAGCCCGGGAACCCCTGAACGTACCCCCGGCTGCTGGCGAACCGCTCAACCACCTGCCCGGCTGCGCCTTCCTCTACCGACAGGCGGTTGAAGATGGCGATCATGAAGAGCCTTCCGTTCGTTAGTGCGCCACGACGATGCCGCTACCGCCGAGGCGTCTGGCCATGTTCAACGCCTTGCACACAGCGGCGACGAGTTCGCCAGTGTCGCTCCCGTGCTCCAGATATCCAGCGATCCCGGCATCTGAACGCAAATCTTCCGGGCCTTCTGTCAGGCGATTCAGCACCTGCTCCGCCAGCCGGTAGGCGTCCTCGGCGTTCATACCGGGAAGGATGACGCAGATCTCGTCGTCCCCGAACCGCGCGCGCACGGCCTCCTCGGAAACGGCCTCCCCTACCGCGTCGGCTAGCCGCAAAGGACCTCTCCCACCTGCGTTATCATCCCTGCCGCCACGGTATCGGAGAAGTCCACTACGACGACGACGAGAGCCACCCGGTTGTGTTCCTCAAGCGCACGGGGCAGGAGCCGCTGGTTGAAGAGGTCACGGTCCGGCAAACCGCTCAAAAGGTTAGTGGCCGCCGCCCGGCCCAAAGCGTTCGTCATGTTCTGGTGGATGATCCTCTCGAACGCCTCCAGACCCGTCTCCGTGACCTAGTCCGAGGCCTGCATGAGCTTTACGAAGAACAAGGACACCTCGCCCCTATCGAGCTCGGAGAGGGCTACTATCCCCTCCACGAAACGCTATACGCACCGCCTCAAGGCTGCGTAGTCCTCTATGGCACCGACCGCGTCCCGCCCCGCCTCATGCTGCTGACTGGAGATGTCCTCGACCAGAGCCCGGATCGCCTCCTCGCGATTGAACCCCTCGAGCGGCGCCGTACTCCGCAGAAACTCCGTGAAGACTACCAGGAGTTGTCCGACGCCCTCCACGAGATGCGGATTAAAGTCTTCGTCTGCCCCCCCTCGCATCCTGCCACGCCGGCAGCTCTTCGGGCACGCTGGACCTTCTCGTCCGCGACCCGTGTAACGTCACTCACGTTTTGCGGTATAAAAGGACCCGAGGATCTTCACTGGCATGAAACTTTTCGACCTCCCACGCGTATATACCCTCAGTATCACAAACGGCGGAGGATGACCGACGAAAGGATGTTTACATGATGCGAAAAATCGGTATAAACTAAGAGTAGTTTTTGAAACTGGTTTTGAAGATAACATTCGCGTGGGAGGGCTAGCAATTGGCTACGAGTCTAGAGAAAAGTGCGGAGAACACCAGGGCAGCGCGGGACAACGAGACGCCGGAGCTTTTGGCGAAGTACCTGGCACACATAGGACGCGGAGAGCTCCTGACCCATCAGGAGGAGATAGATCTCTCTAAGCGCGCCAAGCAGGGCAACAAGAGGGCCAGGAAGCGGCTTATAGAGAAGAACCTGAGGCTCGTCGTCAGCGTCGCCAAGAAGTACCGCGGCTACGGACTGCCCTTCGAGGACCTTATCCAGGAGG
>JALZEL010000202.1 GCA_030862075.1 Actinomycetota bacterium
AGCCAGGTGAGTGGAGCGGCTTCCCCATCTTCTCCACCTCCACCGGCTTTGATAACACAGTCAGAAACCCCGCTAACCCTCGGCGTCACCCCAGCCCCTTGCATGGGATCGATCCCAGCGGCGGGGCCTGGGCACTCATCGAGGGGGAACAACCCTACCATCGCCGCAAACTCGGTAAGGACCCCGCTGGGCACGAACTTGCCGGACTCCGCCACCTGTCCAACATCGACAAGCACCGAGCCCTCATGGTACAGGTGCTGCTGCCCGCTGAGCAAACGATCTGGGACCTCGTCGGGCGGAATCCCGATGCCATCCTCCTGGAGTCCAAGGTTGCCTCCCCGCTGCTTTCGCTGGAAGGTGAGACAGAGCTGATCCGCATGCGGTTCTCCGACGCGGGGCCGGACCCACAGGTGCACGTGAAGGACCAGCTTGGCATCCATCCAAGCTTTGGTACGCCGATATTCGGCAGGATCACTACCTCCGACGAGGCCTATCTGCACCCCCTCGCTTACATCAAGCACCTCCGCATCTACGTCGGTGACCTCATTGGTAAGTTCGAGCGGTTCTTCTGATCGCCGGTTGGTCAACTGGCCTCCGTTTCTCCAGTCAAGGTATAGTTACCATCCAGAGCAGCGCAACTCCCGGCCCGGTTTTCGTGCCCATCCCAACTTTCGGGCGACTCCGGACGACGGGAAGACTACGGTGGTCGGAGCGGAAATCGCACCCCTTATGCGCTATAGTTTGTGTTTGTCCGGCGAAGGTTGCGGGAGAGAGTCGTAGGGGGAGCGAAGGATGCCCTCCAAGCGGCCGCCGAAGGTGAAAGGCTTGTGTAATCGATAGTTGCCACGGGCCGAATCTCTCAGGCGAAAGGACCGCAAACTGGAGGGCGTCCTGGAGAGTTCGGCCGTAAAGGTCGGCGCCGACGGGGTAATACTCTCAGGTTTGGGACAGGGCGAAGTTAATACAATGCTCACCCGAAAGAGGGGGTACAACCGCGTGGCGCGATTCACACCACACACCGAGGACGACGTCCGGGAGATGCTCGAGGCGATCGGGGTCGAATCTTTGGACGACCTCTTCGCCGACGTTTCGCCCAAGCTCGAAGGGGAACTGGACCTACCGCCCGTACTCTCCGAGTACGAGGCGCTCTCGGAGGTGAACAGGCTCGCGGCCAAGAACGTCGCGGGAGGGCCGATCTTCCTGGGGGCTGGGGCATACGACAGGATCATACCTTCGGCCGTCGGGGCCATCATCTCGCGCGGGGAGTTTCTGACCTCCTACACCCCTTACCAGCCCGAGATCAGCCAGGGCGTCCTCCAGACTATCTTCGAGTATCAGTCGGTGATCTCCGAACTAACCGGTCTTGAGATCTCCAACGCCTCCGTCTACGACGGCGCCTCCGCCGTCGCCGAAGCGGCCCTCATGACCGCCCGCCAGACCAAACGCGACCCGAAGGTGGCGGTCTCCGCCGGCCTCAATCCCCGCTACCGCGAGGTGATCGAGACGTACCGGGTCGAGACCGTTGAGTTGTCGCAGGACAACGGAACGACAGACTTCTCCGGAGTGCCGGAGGACGTCTCGGGTATCTTCGTCCAGAGCCCGAACTACTACGGGATCGTTGAGGACGTGGGGGTGGCAGCGGAAGCGGCGCACGAGGTCGGGGCTCTTTCAGTTGCGGTCTGCGATCCGATCTCTTTAGCCGTGCTCGAGGCGCCGGGGAACCTCGGTGCGGACGTAGCGGTGGGGGAGGCGCAGCCTCTGGGTATGCCGCTACTCTTCGGTGGCCCTTATGCTGGGTACATGGCGACGCGTCAAGAGTTCGTCCGCCAGCTCCCCGGGCGCATCACCGGGGAGACGGTTGATGCGGACGGTAGGCTCGCCTACGTGCTCACGCTCCGCGGCCGGGAGCAGGACATAAGGCGCGCCAGGGCAAACTCGAATATCTGTACCAATCAGGCTTTAACCGCCTTGGCCGCGACCGTCTACGCGTCGCTCATGGGCCCGGAAGGTCTGCGCGAGGTCGCGGAGCTCTCCATCTCCAAAGCGCACTACCTAGCTGAGAGGCTAGGCGAGGCAGGATTCGAGCTCCGCTATCCGGAGGCACCGTTTTTGTGGGAGTTCGCTGTGGAGTTGCCGGACGTGGGTCGGGCGAACGAGGCGCTTTTGGAGAACGGAGTGGTAGGCGGCCTGGATCTCGGCGACGGGGCGATGCTCGTCGCTGTGACCGAGAAGCGGACGAAAAAAGAGCTCGACGCCTTCGCGGAGGTGGTTCGGAATGCTGGGTAACCTGATACGGGACAAAGGTCGCGAGGGCCGCAGAGGCTACACCCTCCCCCGGTCCGACGTGGAGCAGGTAGGGTTGGAGAAGGTGCTGCCGAAGAAGGCCCTGCGCAAGGAGAAACCAGGGTTGGCGGAGGTGGACGAGCCGACCGTGATCCGTCACTACACCAACCTCTCCCGGAAAAACTGGGGCATAGACACGAACTTCTACCCCCTCGGCTCCTGCACGATGAAGCACAATCCCCGCGCCAACGAAGCCGCTGCGGCGGTCCTAGGCTTCGCGGGGCTACATCCCCTGCAATCAGATGCTCAGACACAAGGGGCACTCCAGGTCATGTACGAGGCCCAGGGCTTCCTATCAGAGATCTCTGGCTTACCGGCGATCTCTTTACAGCCGATGGCCGGGGCGCAGGGCGAGCTTACGAGCATCCTCATGGTCAAGAAGTACTTCGAGGATAGGGGGGACGTCGGGCGCACCACGGTCCTCATCCCCGAGACGGCGCACGGGACCAACCCGGCGACGGCCACGATGGCGGGCTTCAAGTCGCGGGAGGTCGGGACGGACGAGGACGGCTGCGTGGACGTCGAGGAGCTGCGGGCGTTGGTGGACGAGACGACGGCGGCGCTCATGATCACGAACCCCAACACCTGCGGCGTCTACGAGAAGAACATAGAGGAGATCGCCGAGATCCTGCACGAGGCCGGCGCCTTTCTCTACATGGACGGGGCGAACATGAACGCCAACGTGGGTCGGGTACGCCCCGCCGAAGCCGGTGTGGACCTCATGCACTACAACCTGCACAAGACCTTCTCGACTCCCCACGGCGGCGGCGGTCCCGGCTCCGGCGCCGTTGCCTGCTCCGACGATCTGGCTCCCTTCCGCCCCGACCCGGTCGCAGAGAAAAGCGGTGAGACGTACCGCCTCGTGCGGCCGCAGAAGAGCATCGGGCGGGTGGCCGGATTCCACGGCAACTTCGGCGTCCTCCTCAAGGCCTGGAACTATATAAAGATGCACGGCTCGGAGCTGAAGGAGAACACCGACATGGCCGTGCTGAACGCCAACTACGTGAGGGCGAGGCTCAGCGGTACCTACCGTATCCCCTACGACGGGCTCTGCAAGCACGAGGTCG
>JALZEL010000400.1 GCA_030862075.1 Actinomycetota bacterium
TTACCACCGCGGTCGTTAGCGCAACCGAGTACATCCCTTGGGAGATGGCGCCCGAATTTATGCCCTCCCGGGCGATCACGAACGAGAACTCTCCCACCTGGAATAGCCCGAGGCTCACCGCGAGTGGTGCGATGTTGACGTAGCCGAAGGCCCGGGTGATGCCCCCGAAGATTAGGCCCTTGACCACGAGCACGAGCACGACGACCGCCGCCACGGTGGCCGCGTTCTCGAGAAGGAACGCAGGATCCAGCAGCATCCCAACCGACACGAAGAACAGCATCGCGAAGACATCCCGCAAGGGACCGACGTCTGCGAGCGCCTGATGGCTGTACTCCGACCGACTTAGCACCATGCCGGCGACGAACGCCCCGAAGGCGAAAGAGAGCCCGAAGAGGTAGGTGACGTAACCCACCCCGAGGCCTATTGCGACCACGCTGATCAGGAACAGCTCGCGCGAGTTCCAGCTGGCGACCCGGGCCATCAGCCACGGGAAGACTCGCACACCGAAGAGCGCCATGACCGCGACGAAGACTGCCGCCTGCAGTGTCGCATCAACGAACCAGGAGAGCCCCTCAGTTATATTCCCCAGCGCGGGCAGCAGGATGATCAGGGGTACCACCGCCAGGTCCTGAACAACGAGCATCCCCACCATCACCCGGCCCGACAAGGTGTTTATGACGCCCTGCTCGGAGAGCGTTTTCAAGACCACCACTGTGCTCGAGAGTGAAAGCAGGGCCCCAAACCACACCGCCTCCTCCCAGCCCAACCCGAAAAACCTACCGAGAGCGTAGCCGAAAAGGATCGTCAGCCCCATCTGGATAGCGGTGCCGATCAGCGCGATGCGCTTAACCGGTGCCAGCCTATCCAAGGGGAAGTGCAGCCCGATGGTGAACAGCAGCAGAGCTACCCCGATCTCCGCCAGCAGCTCAATATCGTGGATCTCCACGACCGTGGGGCCTGCGGTGTGGGGGCCTATCAGGACTCCAGCGAGGATGTAGCCCAGGATCAGCGGTAGTCCGAGCCGCTGGGCAATGATTCCACCTAGTAAGGCCGCCACCAGGATCAGAGCGATGTCGCCAGCGATGCCCATCCAAACACCTTCTACACCCTACGACCGGGCTAGTAGCGCCCCAACGGCCGCAATCTTACTCGCGGGCTGAGCTATCTAGTACAACGGACTATCTCTGCACACATTATAGAGCTTGCGCCTACCCTCTAGTGGTGTAGGAGTCTGCTCCGTTGCCTCTACTTCCCGAACAGCTCCTAAAAAGAACCCTTGCCCGCTCGTCCTCGCAGCGGTCCAACTCCTTTCTCGCCGTGCTCCTTCGATCCCTACCACTCCGTAAGTGGGATGGGTAGGGGAGATTTTCAGAGATCCTTTTTGGCGGGAAGCCCCCGGTGCCTCGTATTTTAGAGCTGAATTTTCCAAAACCCGCTACGCCCTCACGGCAAGGCCTCACAGCGGTTTGCAGTGAAGGTGAACCGCACACACTGAGAGCACACTATCGCCTGCGCAGGAGGTCTTCTCAGAAGACAATCATGCATTGACGGTGTGGGTAGCTCAATAACAGTGCAAACTGCTAAAGGTAGAACTTTTGGGTATCGTAGCCGTGGTCGTAGCCTATGGCGCTTCTACCTTCGAGCACCGTCAGCCTTCTCTTTAGCCTCGCTCAAAGCGAAGATCCTACCGTGTTGCAGTACGGTTGCAGTAAGCTGGCTCAACGCTTTTTAGAACTTTCTGTTCATCGCTATAAATTACCTGCAAACCCGCTGTTTTCCAGAGCGCGCCCGGCAGGATTCGAACCTGCGACCCGCGGATTAGAAGAGCGAGGCGGCGTGTTCGCCGGAGTTAGCCGGTGTTAGAAATCCGCTTACCTAAGCCTTTTAGCGTTCACCTCTGTTCATCGAGGTTAACCGGGGCTACTGTAAAACTACTGTATTGCAGTGTTCATTGTTAGCGGGCATGGAGGCACCGCCCCCTTCCCAAAAACAGCCTCTCAAGCAGGCTTTGTAGCTCCTTTAGGCGGGGGCCGATCCGAGAACGCCCTCCAGTACCGCCTCAGCAGCACCCACGGCTCCAACCACGCCCTCATCAGCGTCCTCAACGCCTATGGCCACGAAACTTCGACCTGCACTGCTGTTCGCTGCCTATTTTCCCCCGCCCCACCGCCTCGGGAGCGGCCGGTTTCTGAGGTCTTGAACCCGATCGTTGCTCAGCTTCGGTCGCTGGTGAGCGGCCGTGGTTGTGCCAAGAGTGATGCCACCATGCTCGAGAGGACGCCAGGAAAACGCGACAAGAGGCGACGGCGAAGGAAATGGGAAAGGGCGCCGCTTTCTTATACCCAAATGGCACAGTCGCCTTCTCAAAAGAAATGTTGTCAAGTAACTTGCGACAAAGGGGCGACCAGGCCTGTACAATCCTAACTCTCTAGGTCTATCGTAGAGGCCTTCTCGAAGTTCCCGTGCGCTCAAAAAGCACGAATATTCTAAAGCCCGTGGTATTGCGTCCGGCTATACTAGTTGCCATTATTACGTATCGCCTTATTGGGAAGGGAAAAGATTCAGGAAAGGTTTTGGGAGGTGCTGAGCAGCATGACCACTGACGCTGACGATACTACTAGGGTCCTACAAGCCAACCTCGGCTGGCTAGCAGATGCCCCGCTGTTCATTGATGAGGACCGCATCAGGAGCTTCTACAATGCCGTTGTTCACCCAGAATATGAGCAACAAGAGGTAAAATTTGAGGTCACGGAAGATGTGGTCAAACGGCTCCACAATGAATTCAACCTCTCGGGTAAACTATCTCTAGGTAGCCTAGGGAGCTTTTTTACCGGTTTGTTGCCCTCCGCTGAGGTAGGGGCAGGAGGCACGAGCAAACAAGAGGTTGAGAAGTCCAAGCACGAAAAGACGGAAATTACACTGCGGCCAGTAAATACCCCGCAGAGCCAATTGGTGCAATTAACTCTCCACTATCTAATCAACCAACCAGAACGCCTTTTCTTGCTGGACGATCTTGCTAACCCCCAAAAGAGAAGTGGCAACGTCTCTTGGACCGCTCCCGAAACCATTTCAGAAGTGCCTCGCGAACTAGTCTTTATTAATCTGCCCAGCAGGAAAGAGGCTCATGAGCTCAATATACTTCCGACCAAGCCTATCCCTATAGCGGTCGAGTTCGATAACGGCGAAGTAGCGTTCCTGTACGAGAAGTTGAAGAGAGACGACGAGTGGCCGCCGGCCTATCCGGAAGATCTTGAAGGGAATAAAGATCCTGAGGTGCTTGCCGCCGAACGAAGGAATTACTGGTGGTGGTTCGACGAAAGCTTCAGCCCCAGGCGAGCCATGTTGGCCATCGAAGAGGCGTCCAGAGGCAAAGGCCGTGTCCGGTGGATAACCTACCGCATTCCTATCAAAAATGACCGAGGCAAGGAAGAAAGCGATACTCTCCACATAAGTCTTACTCCAGCGCAACAGTACGACACAGGCACGTTCGTCTACACACTTATCAGGCATGGCTATGAGCACGGACTCAGGTTGGTCGGGACACTCCGGTCGGAACCTAGCCTGAACGTACTAGCTATCTACGAGAAATGACCGCTCTGTAGTTAACGCTGTGTGGAGAGGAACTCTTCCCCTCACAGCTTAGCAAAGAACTAAAGACACACAGCGAGCTGGGCTCCCACTCCCTGAGTTAGGAGATCTAGCTCTCTGTTCGCTGAGGTTAATCGGCTTTACTGTAGAACTACTGTAGTCATGTTGTGATTCAGGATTTCGCGCAGGACATACACATCGATGTTGTCAGGTCCAACGAGTAATGTGTATCTGCCCGGCACCGTTTTAGAAACCAACGTAGCTTCTTGGCCGTCCGGAAACATGTGAGTCTCCTTCACATTCCCTAGCTGATAATTGATGAGCGCGCCCGGCAGGATTCGAACCTGCGACCCGCGGATTAGAAGTCCGCAAAGATGTCGCTAGAAACAGGCATGGCGCGACTTCCGAGGGTAGGGGTATGATCTAGTAAGACCTGATTGCAGTACGATTGCAGTAGAAAGATGCCCGGCAGATGTAGCCGCTGATGTTAGATAAGGAGCTTGCGCCTACAGAGGTAGGGGCAAGCTTCGCAGGGGGTGGTACGTCTTGCCTCTGGCTTACTTTCCGTGTATGGTCGCATTGTCAAGAGAGGAGGAACTTGGCGGAAACTACCGACGCGCCCAGATCGTGGGTTGGGCAGGACGTGGTGGTATGGGCGCGTGCTGAAGGACACCCGTTCGAGGATGCCCACGGGCGCATCGTCGCCGGGTACGATCAGGCCATAGGCGAGTTTAGCGGTCGGTTAGAGGGCGTAAACGAGTTAGGGGCCACCCTCGCCACGGAGGACGGTCGTCTCGCCTTCTTCCCCTGGTACTCTGTTGCAAGGATCGTGCTGGCCATCTGGTAGCGGCTACGCGATCACCTACGTAAGCGAAAGAGGACAGGTTAAGGAGGGAACTCATGCCCCTAAGTGATACGCAGCAGCAGCACCTAGAGAAATGGATGCGCTCAAAGGCGATCGTGCAGTGCCCAGCTTGTGGGGATGCGCAGTGGCAGTTCGACCAAGCCGCATACATCAGGGCACTCCTGGAGCAGGGCGAGCCGGACCTGGCTGAGGACAAGGGGGTAGTGAAGGTTGGTTGCGGCAACTGCGGGTACGTGATGCTCTTGGACGCCGAGACAGTAGGCATAAGGGGGTTGTGGGCGGAAGGGAGGTAGGTAGTGCCGTACAAAACAATCAATAGGGATATACCTTCGCCCCGAGGCTGGCTAGCGATGTTCGCGTATCGCGGAGATGACGGGGAGGTCGTGCTGCGCACCAGCCCGCTTAAGTCTTGGACCCTGGTGGAAGGATCCGGGGGCCGTCGGCACAGCAAGGCCGTCACCGAAGACGGGTCCGCAGCGGGGACCGGCAATCCGCACTTTTGCGGTTACTTGCGCGATGGGGAGTACGCGGAGGGATACAAAAAGATTGCTGAAGCCCATCTGAGGAGGTTAGAGGAGGCTGGAGCGCCCTTGTGGCCTACTGTGGAAGATTACGAACAAGG
>JALZEL010000326.1 GCA_030862075.1 Actinomycetota bacterium
ATCCCCCTCCCCTAAACGGACTATCGCCACCCGCATGGTCTTCAGGGTGCGAAAGGGGAACGGCTCCGGGAGCCGAATCGGCAGCCCGTAGTGCTCGGCCCAGCGGTGTATGTCCCGTACCTGGTAGCGCCCCTTGCTCGCTATCTCTATCGGGGCCTGCAGCCCGACCGCCTTGTGCACCGCCCCGAGGAGCATCGGCCGCAAAACCAGCTCCGCTCCGTGCTTCTCGCACATATGCCCCACACGCCCGTGTGCGCCAAGTACGAGTACGGGCTCACGAGATCGAAATAAAACTCCACCTTCCGCGCCACGATCACCCCTTTCTCAATGCTACCTCTCCAAAGGATACAGCGAACCCGCTTAACAAGGACCAAAAAAGTTGACAACGCCCAGCTGTTCCCCTAAATTCCCCATATTGTCTATATAATAGGTAGACAAAGTTCTGATAGGGAGGCTGGGCAGGGTATGAGGAACCTCTTCGTTCTGGCGGTGGTTGGTTTAATCGCCCAGCTGGTTGACGGCTCTTTGGGGATGGCCTACGGGGTGACTTCCACGACGCTGCTGTTGACGGTGGGGATAGCGCCGGCGGCGGCTTCGGCCAGCGTTCACCTCTCGGAGATAGGTACGACCTTGGTGTCGGGGATCTCGCACTGGAGGTTCGGCAACGTGGATTGGACCAAGATCGTGTGGATGGCCATCCCAGGAGGCATAGGAGCCTACTTCGGGGCGGTGCTCCTTAGCTCCATCTCGGCGGAGGCTGCTCAGCCGATCGTGGCGATCTTCCTCTTCGGCCTCGGCGCCTACATCCTGATCCGATTCTCCTTCAAGGTGGGTAACCTCATTACCGAAAAGCCCATCTCGAGGAAGTTCTTGTCTCCCTTAGGCCTCGTGGCCGGGTTCCTGGATGCGGCCGGCGGAGGCGGTTGGGGGCCCATCTCCACGCCGTCCTTGCTCTCCTCCGGCCGCATGGAGCCGCGAAAAGTCGTCGGTACTGTGGATACGAGCGAGTTCGTGGTAGCCATGTGCGCCAGCGTAGGCTTCCTCATCTCATTGAGCTTCGCGGAGATACCGCTCAGCATAGTCGCCGCGCTCCTCATAGGCGGCGTCATCGCCGCACCCCTCGCGGCCTGGTTAGTGCGCCACCTGCACCCCCGGGTCCTGGGCACGGCAGTGGGAGGCGTGATCCTCCTCACCAACGCCCGCACCTTCCTGAAAGCCATCGGGGTAGATCCGGGGACCAACCACTTCATCTACGCTGCCATCCTCGCGATCTGGGCGGTAGCCCTCTACTTCGCGTTCTCCATCGCGCGCCGGGATTCGAGGCCGGTGCTCGGCAGCTAACTACTCCGAGCTGCCTCCGGCGCGTACACTACGGGGCTAGGAGAAACGATGGACGGTTTCTTAGGAAGGGGCCGCATGCAGGACAACGAGCGCGGGTTCACATTGTGGTTCACGGGGCTCTCCGGCGCCGGCAAGACCACCATCGCCGAGATCGTTGAGAAGGAGCTCAGGGAGAGGGGACGCCGGGTGGAGGTGCTCGACGGGGACATCGTGCGGACGAACCTCTCTAAGGGCCTGGGCTTCAGCCGGGAAGACCGCAACATAAACGTGCTCAGGATCGGGTTCGTGGCGAACCTCTTGACCCGCAACGGCGTCGCGGTGATCGTCTCGGCCATCTCGCCGTACAAGGAGCCCCGCGACCAGGTACGGCGGAGGATCATAGACTTCGTAGAGGTCTTCGTGGACGCCCCGTTGGAAGTTTGCGCGGAGAGGGACGTCAAAGGCCTATACAAAAAGGCTTTTGCTGGGGAGATCGAGCAGTTCACCGGCGTCTCGGACCCCTACGAGCCGCCGGCGGCCCCGGACCTCGTCCTCAAGACCGCCGAGGAGGAGCCCGAGGAGAGCGCCCGCAAGGTCATAGAGAGGCTCGAGTTTTTTGGGTACCTTTGGGTTCCGACCGAGGACCCGGAGTACGACTGGGACTCTCGCTAAGGGCCCGTTAGGGCCGTTCGAGCCTACTGGTCGAGCGTCGCGGGCTCGAGCTGGTGGCGCGGAGTGAAGAAGGAGCGGTACGAGAGCAGCCCAGCCAGGATCGCCGCGATAGAGACACTCCCCAAGAGCATGTACATGACCACTATCTGCAGCCGGGCAGCCTCTAAAGGGTCCGCGCCGGCGATAATCATGCCTACCATCGCGCCCGGCAAGAAGATGATGCCCGTCGTCTTCGTGGAGTCTATGAGCGGGATCATGGCGCTCCTGAGCGCGGTTTTTAGGACGGGAGCGACGGCCTGGCGGCTGGTGGCTCCCAAGGCCAGGGCCGCCTCCACCTTGGTGCGCTGCTCCGCCACGTCGTCCCGGACCCTGGTAAGCGTCAGGCTCGCGGTGTTCATGGCGTTCCCGAT
>JALZEL010000345.1 GCA_030862075.1 Actinomycetota bacterium
CGACGGCCACCCCGACAACGCCGCCCCTGCCTTCCTCGGCGGCCTCGTCATCGGCACTCTGACCCCCGAGGGCGTAAGCGCGGTTCGCCTCGAACCCAAAGGCCTGAAGGCCGTCGTGGCCGTCCCCGACTTCGCCGTCTCGACCACCGCCGCGAGGCGTGCCCTACCCGAGAAAGTCCCGCACAAAGACGCATCCTTCAACGTCGGCCGGTCCGGGCTGCTTTTGGGGGCGCTCGCGACCGGCGAGTACGATCTTTTGCGGGTCGCGATGCAAGATCGCCTCCACCAGCCATACCGCTCACACCTGATCCCCGGCCTCGAAGACGTCATAGAGGCGGCCAACTCAAGCGGGGCCTACGGCGCCTGCCTCTCGGGCTCCGGCCCGACCGTCCTCGCCTTCGCCTCGGAGAACGACGCCGAAAAGATAGCCGCGGCGATGCACGCAACCTTTGAGCAACGCGACGTAGGGGCGAAAGCCTGGGCGCTCGACGTAGACTTATCTGGAGCCCGTGTCGAGCCGCCGGGGGAGGTCCCGGCTTCGATCCCCGTGCCCGTCCTGTGAGGTCAGTCCTCGCCGTCCAGCACATCCCGATGAAACATTGGCCACGCTCGGAGGGGCACTGAGCGAGGCGGGCGTTCTCCTCTCTTTTATATATTCGCGCGCACCAGGGGAACCGGTCCCGGAGAGCGCGGAGGAGCTCGGGGGCTTGATCGTGCCCGGAGACCCGATGGGGCCTCTACGAGATGGACAGTTATCCGAACCTTCTGGACGAGCTGTGGCTGATACGGGACGCACTGAAGCGCAGGCTTCCCATTCTGGGCGTCTGCCTGGGCAGCCAGCTCCTCGCGCACGCTCTGGGCGCCGAAGTAGAGCCCGCGGACACGAAGGAGCTGGGTTGGGGCGAAGTAAAACGATGGACGATGCCTTCTACGAGCCCCTCTTCAGCAGTAGGGCCGGACGGGAGAGGCGCTTAGAGACCAATCTGAGAGGCATGAAAAAAGCCCCGGCGGCTCCTCTCACACGCCGGGGCTCCAGCAGTCCAGCTCGCGTATTCTACGCCACGTCCTGCTCCCTGGAAACGTTCCGCCTCTGTACCTCTACGGCGGAATGTTCGACTTCAAATTGCAGGTCAACCAGCGCGGCCTCCTCGTCCCGGATCAGTTCTTCGAGGTCCGCGAGACGTTGGGCGGCCTCGTCCCTCTGCTCCTTCAACTTCGGCAAGTAGTCCCGAATCCTGCGGGCCTGGGAGAGAACGCTGGCGCGGCGGAAAATCTCGACCTCGGCGTTCTCGCTCAACAATATAGCTCTTCGTGGCTGGCATGAAAACCTCCCCCGGTCGTACGTGATACCGGGGCCAGTTTATCCCGCCAGCGCCACCTCCAACTCTACCTGAAGGGCCTCGCCGTCGAGCCGGGCGGGACGCCCGTCGTCAACGTCCGGGACACGGCCGGCGCGGACCGCAGGGTCTTCCCGTGAGCCAGGCTACGGGCGTCGGATCAAGAACGGCAGCATGGCCTCTAAGATCCTAATACACGCCCTGCAAGCGAAACTCTAAGTCTGATTTGGCGTCTTCCCTGGCGCGGACCTCGTCACGCCACCTGTCGAGGTGAACCCAACTCGCGTAGTCGAGCTGCACCCAGTTGATGCGATAGTGGATGGTACGGTAGTGCAAGTCTTTCTCTTGGTAGACGAGAGGCCCGAGGTACGTGTTCTGCCCGAAGTCTTCGCCGAGGCTGTAGTCGAAGTAAAGGCGCTTCGTCGTCCCGCGGGCTCTTGAGCGCCATGTCCGCGGCTAGCTCCCGCACCATCTTGTCCGTGGCGATGACGAACTCGAAGGTGTCATCGTCGTCTTCGGTGGGAAAGTGGGTAATTATTGCGCCGTCTTTACCAAGCTCGAACACTATGCGCCTGCGCCCCCGGAGGTAGTCCAGCTTCGCGTCGGGGTCGCGTTTTTCGATCTCGTCACGAAACTCGGCGTAGTAAGCCCGGAAGTACCGGATCACTTCTTCGCGAATCCGCTCCAGATCCTCCGTCGTCAGCTTCACGCCCGCCGGGCGGGACCGCTGTACCTCCGGCTCGTGTTGACCTTGTTGGGGCTCGTCCAGAGCCTCCGACTCGTCCTGTGCTTCCTCATCACCCTTGTCCGGAGACCGCGTTACGTGCTTCGCAGGACGACCGGGGCTGTACCCGGCGAGCTTGAGCAACTCCGGGCTGTTAAGTAACTCGTAGGCCATCTGTCGGACATACCTGAAGCGTATGTCCGCAAGGGGCGTGATCGTCTCGACCCCGCCGGAGACCTCCACCGCATCCCATAGAAGGCCGCGCGTCATCAGCCTCTCGTACTCGGCCGTCGGGGCGGCGGCAACGTGCGCCCCACCTTCTTGTTCGGCAACGCCGAGGGCTATATCTCGACGCGAGTACGGCGTCTTTTCTGCGAAGAGCACAACTTGTTTCCACCATATATCGGCCTTGATGTACTCCCGATGCAGGGCGTTGCCTTCGCCGGGGCCGTAGACACTAGTAACGCCTTTGCCGTCCGAGCTAGTCCGAAGCGATCCCAACCCGTCATACTGGAGTAAGTCGGGGCGCTCGGGTGCGCCCTCGCTCGTCGTCAGCAGTGGGATTCGGCCCGAGTTGAGGTGCTGGAGCAGGGAGCGGCTCTTTTTGCCGCCTTGGTGCAAAATAACCCTAATCCGCACGGCGATCTGTATAGCCTCGTCGGTGTAACCCTCATCGTAAACTTCGCAGGATCGCTCGATAAAACGAAGCTGTCTGGCGAGATGCTCTTTGAACGTCAGCCACTCAGACCCAGGCACAAACAAAGTATACCGGACCGGGGTCTATCTCAACGGCTAAATTACCCCTACTTCAAACTCCGAGCCATCCTCGTCGATCCGGCAAGCTAGAACGGAGGTCAACAGCGTTCCGGTATGGGGTGCCGCCCGTCTCAGGCCAGCGCCACCTCTACCTGCGGCTCTGACCACACCTCATCCAGCACATCGGTGAAGCACAGCCTCATCGAACTCTGATGAGTACCGTGCCATCGACCTATGCAGAGCTCCTTGGCTCCGTCATCTGCTACGTCGTCCTTGCATACGAATCATTCTACCGTTCATCGATAGGATGACCGCAGCTGTTTTCAAGAAACGATCCAAAAGTGCAGTGATCTAGGCCAGCGCCACCTCCAACCCTATCCGCGGGGCCTCCCCGCCGAGCCGGGCGCGGCACCTCAGCCCGGATATGGTGTGTTTTTGGGAGGGAGTATTGCCGTTCGCAGCTAGCTCAGGGTGTCTTCGAGAACGTCTTGCGGCGCGACGGTCGAGGACCAGGGTCGGCGACGGACTTCTCCTCCCGCCGTGACCGACAGCTCGACCTCGGGCGCTCCCAGCTTCGGGACGCCCCTATGGTATGTGCACAGAGAAACCTGAATGGAGCTGCCCGAGGGGCCGTTCGCCTGGCTTCCTCTGCCCCGACGCACGCCTAGGCGTTCCGGTCCGGGAACAATACCTACGGGGTAGCTTTACCTCGAAGTAGACGAACGGCTCGTGCGGGTGATGCTGGAGGACTTCCAGGACGAGGCCAGGGAAGCCGGGGAGGACCCGTACGAGATCCTGCGCCAGGCCTTTGAACACCTGCCGCAACTTCTGGCCCGGGCTTGAAGGCTCCACGAGAGATTCCTGAGGCTCCTCTGAAAAGCCAGCGTGAGGTCGCTGCGAGAGCGGTGCCTATCCGCCGGGTTGAGGGTAGTAGGATCTCAAAAGCGCATCCCAGATACGATCTGGCAGAAGACGACGGAGCCAGATTAACAGGTGCGCCGAGGGAGTCACGGCGTAGCGGCTGCGGGGACGTGCGGCTGAGATCGCTCGCTTGATCGTCTCGGCGACCGTTTCCGGGTTTCCACCCAGCCTTGCCAGCGGTCCCTTCTCGTAGTTCTCGCGCGTCTCCCTCGCCACAGCGGCCTCGAAGCCGGTGTAGGGGCCGCTACCCGCCGTATCTTCTCCCATCGAGTCAACGGCGGTTTGCCCGAAGCCCGTGCGGATGAGGCCGGGTTCGATCACCACGACCTCGACCCCGAAGCCGCGCACCTCGAAGCGCAAAGCGTCGCTTATCGCCTCGATGGCATACTTGGTGGCGTGGTAGAAGCCTGCTCCGGGGAAAGTCAGCTTGCCTCCCATGGACGACAGGTTGATGATCCTCCCAAAGCCCTGCTCGCGCATCCCCGGCAAGACCAGCTGGCACATACGCACCAACCCAAAGACGTTCGTCTCGAACTGGCGCCGGACCTTTTCCATGGGAA
>JALZEL010000382.1 GCA_030862075.1 Actinomycetota bacterium
CCAGAAACAGCGCCGTTCCTCCGAGGGTCAGCGCGATGGAGGCGGGCGTGCCGAGATAGTAGGGGTGGGCGACGACCAGTTCGTCGCCGGCGGCGACCGCGATGATGCCCGCGATCATCGGCAGGTGGAAGTAGGTGTACGCGGAGCGAGCTATCCTACCCGGGTCCTCTGAGGAGGCGAAGACCTCACGAGCGGCCTCCGCGGCGCGGGCGAAGTAGATCCACCACAGCGCCACGCTGCCGAGGAAGGCCACCACGAACGCCGAGACCGCAGCCGCGGACGCTTCGATCTCGCCGAAGGTCGTGCCGGTTACCAGGATGGACTCGCCCAGGGCGATGATGACGAACAGCTGGCAGCGCTCGGCGAGGTGCCCACCCTCGACCGTCCAATCCCCGGTCTGCGAACGTCCCAGCCCCGGCGTGTAGAAACCGAACACCGGGCCGGCGTACTCCAAGCCCAGGGCGAGCACCCACAACGCGTAGCGAGCCTCGCCCTCCAACAGGCCGCCGACTACCCACAGTACGCCGGCCGTCGCAAGCCAGAAAAGTACTCGCTGGAAGTTCCTGCTCAGCGGATCCGACCTACCCAGGGACTTGTTCAGGGCGATAACCACGAACACGGTACGCCCCACCTGGATGGTCACGTAGGCTAAGGCGAACATCAGCCCGCGTTCGCCGAAGGCCTCCGGGATCGCGACCGACATGACCAGGCTGGCCAGCATCAAGGCGACCAGGAGCAGCCGCACCGGCAACCGATCGGGATCGAACCAGTTGGCGATCCAGGTCGTGTAGACCCACGCCCACCACACCGCCAGCAACAGAAAGAGCGTCTCCAGCGCCCCTCCGACGGTCAGGTGGTCCAGCAGCAGGTGGGAGAGCTGCGTTATGGCGAAGACATAGACCAGATCAAAGAACAGTTCCAGGGGCGTGACCCGCTGCTCCCCTCCGTCCCGGGTTCGCAGCAGACCTCCTTGATCGGAACCTTGTATCACATCGACCTCCGACTTCCGTCTCTATCGTGGCCGGCATCTCGCGCCCCTGCGGACGCAAGCCTTTCAGCCCGTCGGCCCACTCCTTGCGCAAGCATGATGCCATCCTGCGAAGCCCCCGGCATCAAAAAAGAGCCGTATTCACCAGCTGCCTAGAAGGTTAGTCTTCTCGATGGACTGATCGCAAAAGATAAATTCTGCATGAGCCGGCATGCGCGGCTCTCGCTCAGCCACTCTCGCCACCGACCAAAGCCAACACGCTCGCAAACTAACGGGCCCACTAATGCTCCGGCATATCCTCCTCCTGCTGGGATCACTCGGCACGGAGGAGACGATGAAGCGCCACTGGCAGATCTACCGCACGACGGTGCAATCTCCGGATGCCCACCGACGCTGGGACCGGGCCTACCAGAGTATCTTGCGGTGGACTCTCAAAACCGATCAACAGTGCGAGCCGAGCATGAACGCCAAGGAGGAGGAGGAAGAGTACCATGAGGGTAGCGGCATACGTCCGAGTCTCGACCTTCCGACAGGTCAAGCTCCAGACGATTGAGCAGCAGCTGGAGAGGGTGCGCAAGTACGCACAGGAGAAAGGATGGGAGCTACCGGCCGAGAACATATTCCGCGACGACGGCTACAGCGGCACGACCCTCAGGCGGCCCGCCCTCGATGCCCTACGCGACAGCGCGCGCCTCAGAGAGCTCGAAGTCGTCGTGATCCTTTCCCCGGATCGGCTGGCGCGCAATTACGTCCACCAGATGGTCTTGATCGAGGAGCTCGAGAAGGGCGGCTGCCGGGTGGAGTTCGTGGAGAGGCCGATGAGCTCCGAGCCTAACGACCAACTCCTCTTGCAGATTCGCGGAGCGGTGGCCGAGTATGAGAGGACGCTGCTTTCGGAGAGGATGCGCAGAGGCAGGTTAGCCAAGTACAAAGCGGGGTTGCTCTTGCCGTGGACGTATGTCCCTTACGGCTACCGGGTCGATCCCGACAGGCCCCGCGACCCGGCAGGGGTAAGGCTGGATGAGGCCAAGGCGGCGGTGGTCGCGGAGATCTTCGCTACCTACCTCGAAGAAGGAGCGAGCCTCTTGGGCGTCTCCCAGCACCTGCGGGCCCGAGGTATCCCCGCTCCGAGGGGCGGCAAGATCTGGAGCGTGGCCACCTTGCACCAGATACTGACCAACCCCGCCTACGCCGGACGGGTCTACGCCGGACGCACGCGCTACCGTCCCGCCAGAATACGGCGCTCCGCCACCCACCCCATAGGACACCCTCACGGCTCGGCCGTCCCGCTGCCGCCGGAGGAGTGGATCCCGGTGGCTACCGTACCAGCGGTGGTGAGCCAAGAGCGGTTCGACCTCGTAAGCGAGAAGCTCTCCAAGAACAAGTCCTTCGCCCGGCGCAACAACAAGACCCACGACTACCTCCTCCGAGCGCTGGTGAGCTGCGGCACCTGTAAGCTGTGCTCCATAGCACGGACCCAGACCGCCAAGAACGCAGAGCGAAAGCGAAGGTACTACGTGTGCTCCGGCAAGTTCAAGCAGGCCAGGAGCTACCTGGAGGAGAAGTGCCCCTCCCGTTATGTCCCCGCCGACCAGCTCGAGGAGTTGGTCTGGCAAGACCTGTGCGAGGTCTTGAGCCACCCGAAGAGCATCACGGATGCTCTGGAGCGAGCGCACGGCGGCCAGTGGCTGTCGCAGGAGTTAAAGGCTCGTCAGGAGAATCTGCGCCAGGGCCGGGCAGCCTTGAAACGCCAGCTGGAGCGGCTAACCGAGGCGTACCTCGGGGAGGTGATCCCGCTGGGCGAGTACCGGAGGCGTCGTAAGGACCTCGAAGGGAGAGATGAAGCTCTAGCAGGCCAGGAAGGGCAACTGCAGGCGCAGTCTCATCAGCACATGGAGCTTGCCGGTATAGCCGGTTGTATAGAGGATTTCTGCCAGAGAGTACGTGTTGGTCTGGCCGACGCCGATTTCGAGCAGAGACGCAAGCTGGTGGAGCTATTGATCGATCGGGTAATCGTCACCGACGAAGAAGTAGAGATACGCTACGTGATCCCTACCGACTCGAGCAGCGAGAAGGTGCGTTTTTGTCATTTGCGTTCAGACTATCTCGGAAACTCAGTATTGAGGCCACCTCAATAACGTCTTTTAGTACTCTTTTCTTGTCCGGCAGCTCATGCAGAATGTGAGGGCAAAATACCGGGGCTTCCTTAGAAGCTCCGGTCCGGCACGAGTACAAAGGTCTCGCCGTTAGCGCTGCTTACTATGAGTCTGCGCTGGCTGGGCCTACTCCTGGGTCCGCTAGAACTACCCTTTCGCAGCTGACGACCGTGTCACCGGGTTGGCCCGGAGTGGTAGTGGACTCGTCAACGACGCACGTATCGGTGCCAGAGCCGCCACGGACGGTGTCCTCCTCATCGCCGTCATTTGCGAAGAGCTTGTCGTTGCCTCGTTGGCCAAACAACTCGTCCGCGTCATCTGTCCATTCGTTAGCGGAGATAGTGTCGCCCTTGGCCTTGCCATAGATGGTGTCGTCCTTATCGTCCCCCACTCGCTCAGCGAGCCAGTCCTTATTTTTGGTGCCGGAACAAGGGTCCTGGCCGCACGTCTTCGTAACTGCAACCGCGGTTGCGGCGGCCAGCGCGAGCAGTAACGCTGACAATGCTAGTACCGTAATTACCCTACGCATTTTCTTCTTCCTCCTTATTCTCTGTCTGAGAGGGGTGATCACCCCCCCTGTAAACGGCCAAAACACTGTCACTTTGACAGGTATTAGGGCGTTTGGTGGACACTTTTTCCAGATCACCTCCAGGGTTTTTGTTGGGGACTCCTTGTTAGGAGCCGGATTTTTTCACTTACAGTAGGGTTGTCGGCACATTGAGAAAGAAACTTTAGGCTCTTCCCTAAAACCCAGGGATCGACCGAAGAGCTTGCGTCTAGAGATAGGTGGTTTTTGCCTCTATTCACCGAGATGCCGAGAGGGT
>JALZEL010000391.1 GCA_030862075.1 Actinomycetota bacterium
ATCACCCCGACGATGTTCTTCCCGATGTCGTGCACGTCGCCCTTCACGGTCGCCATAACGACCGTGCCGTTCGGCTTCCGGGCTTCGCCCTTCTCCGCCTCGAGGTACGGCACGAGGTATGCCACAGCCCTCTTCATCACGCGCGCGCTCTTGACCACCTGCGGCAGGAACATCTTGCCCGAACCGAAGAGGTCCCCGACCACGTTCATTCCGTCCATGAGGGGACCCTCGATCACCTCCACCGGGTGGTCGTATTGCTGGCGCGCCTCCTCGGCGTCCTCCACGACGTACTCGGCGATGCCCTTGACGAGCGCGTGTTCCAGGCGCTTCTCGACCGACCAGGAACGCCACTCCTGGGTCTCTGACGCCCCGTCGCTGTCCTCCCGGTCGCGGTACTTCTCTGCCAGCTCCAAGAGGCGTTCGGTAGAGTCGCTACGACGGTTCAGGACCACGTCTTCGACGGCCTCGCGCAACTCCTCGTCTATCTCGTCGTAGACCGCGAGCTGGCCGGCATTTACGATACCCATCGTCAGGCCGGCGTTGATGGCGTGGTAGAGGAAGACGGCGTGTATAGCCTCGCGTACCGGGTCGTTGCCGCGGAACGAAAAGGACACGTTGGAGATGCCGCCCGAGGTCTTGGCGTGGGGGAGGTTTTGTGAGATCTCACGCACCGCCTCGATGAAGTCCACGCCATAGTTGTTATGCTCCTCGATACCGGTGGCGATGGCGAAGACGTTGGGGTCGAAGATTATGTCCTCCGGCGGGAAGCCTACCTTACCGGTGAGGATGTGGTAAGCGCGATCACAGATCTCGACCTTCCGCTCCTTGGTGTCCGCCTGGCCCTCCTCGTCGAAGGCCATCACGATCACGGCGGCGCCATACTTCCTCAAGAGCTTGGCTCGCCGGATAAACTCTTCCTCGCCTTCCTTCATGCTGATCGAGTTGACCACCGGCTTGCCCTGCACGCATTTGAGACCCGCCTCGATGATGGCCCATTTGGAGGAGTCGATCATTACCGGCACTCGTGAGATGTCCGGCTCGGAGGCGATAAGGTTGAGGAAGTTGACCATCGCTTCCTCGCCCTCGAGCATCCCCTCGTCCATGTTGACGTCTATCATCTGGGCGCCGTTCTCCACCTGGTTTTGCGCAACCTCCAGAGCCGTCTCGTAGTCGCCCGAGAGGATCAGGTCCTTGAATCGCCGCGATCCGGTGACGTTAGTGCGCTCGCCGACGTTCACGAACAGCGAGCCAGGCCCGATGTTGGCCGGCTCGAGCCCACTCAGGCGCAGCTTCGGTGGCACCTCCGGCACCTCGCGCGGCGCATGACCGGAGACGGCCTCGGCTATAGCTTCGATGTGCTCCGGGGTGGTGCCGCAGCAGCCGCCGACGATGTTCAGCCAGCCGTTCCGGGCCCACTCCCCGATCTCGGTCGCCATGTGCTCGGGGGTCTCATCGTACTCTCCGAACTCGTTGGGCAGCCCGGCGTTCGGGTAGGCGCTAACGTTCGTGGCGGCGATACCGGAGAGCTCTTCGATGTACTGCCTGAGCTCCGAGGATCCTAGAGCGCAGTTGAGACCGACGCTGATGGGCTCGGCATGGAGCACAGAGTTCCAGAACGCCTCCGTCACTTGTCCCGAGAGCGTTCGCCCGCTCGCGTCGGTGATGGTGCCTGATATCATGATCGGGACATCGAGGTTCTCCTCTTCAAGGTACTCCTTGATCGCAAAGATTGCGGCCTTCGCGTTCAGGGTGTCGAAGATCGTCTCGACGAGCAAGAGGTCCGCGCCGCCCTCGACGAGCCCTCTGGTCGCTTCCTTGTACGCCTCCTTGAGCTCGTCGAAGGTAACGTTTCTAAAGCCGGGATTGTTCACGTCCGGGGAAAGGGAGGCTGTGCGGTTGGTAGGGCCTAAAGCGCCCGCCACGAAGCGCGGTTTGTCCGGCGTCTTCTCCGTAAAGCCGTCTACCGCCTCGCGAGCGATGCGCGCCGACTCGTAGTTCAGCTCATATGCCAGGTTCTCCAGCTTGTAGTCCTTCTGGGCAATAGAGGTGGAGCTGAAGGTGTTTGTCTCTATTATATCTGCGCCGACGTCCAGCACGGCCTCGTGGATGTCGCGGATTACTTGCGGTTGGGTGATGGAGAGCAGGTCGTTATTGCCCTTTAGCTCACCGGGATGGTCCCCGAAACGTTCTCCCCGGTAGTCCTCCTCTGAGAGCCCGTAACGCTGGATCATGGTCCCCATCGCGCAGTCCAGGAGGATGATGCGCTGCTTCAGCAGAGCCCGAAACTTTGATATCCGGCCCTCTCTCTCTTCGTTGAACGTGCGTTCGAGAACCATGAACCTCTTTCTATATTCTGCCTAGAGCGTCCTTAGGAACCGTTGAGCGTCGCCTCGGCGAGGCGAGTACCCTCGACCATGTTCCTGAGCTTCTCATAGGAGACCTCCCAGGTGCGGGTCCTCAGGCCGCAGTCGGTGTTGACCTCGATGCGCTCCGGGTCGAGCACCTCCGCGGCGTGCAGGATGCGGTCTCGCACCAGCTCCGGGGGCTCGATGAAGTTCGAGTGGATGTCTATGACCCCGAGCCCGATTTTGCCGTCCCACGCGCTCTCCTTGAACCTGGACAACACGGAGTAGCCGGGGCGGTCTTCGGGCTTCGTGCCGAGCTCTAAGGAGTCGCGGTTCGAGAACTCGAGCTGCAGCTCGTAGCAGTCGTCCAGCTCCTCGATGTGCGGGAAGAGGCTGGTGTAGTCGGAGAAGCAGATGTGCATGCTGGCGCGGGCGTTTACGCCCTCGCGGGTGGCGTTGAAGGTCTCGACGACGAGCGGGATCTCCTCCGGGCGGGTGGTGGCGGCGGGTTCGTCGATCTGGACCCAAGCAGCGCCGGCCTCGACGAGCCCTAGAACATTCGGACGGACCACGTCGCGAGCCGCGTCTACGCCGAACCTCCACCGGGGCTCGGTCCTCTTCTGCGCGGTGGCGCCGAGAAGCGCGCCGTCCCTGGCGTAGTACTCGTCGTAGGACCAGTCCATGATTGTGTAGGCGCCGGTAAAAGGGACCTTGACCTGGCGGTCGGTGTGCGACTGGACGAACTCGTACTCCTCGAGGTCGTAGACCGTCTCGACAAGGGGCTTCTCGACGACGGCGGCTTTGGTGTAGTACTTGTTGTCGAAAGCGCGCACCGTCCCGCGGGTCTTGAAGCCCTTCGCATGCCTGACGGCGTGGTCGTACATCTCGCTCCGGCGCTGCTCGCCGTCGTAGACCACGTCGAGGCCAGCGTTCTCCAGTAGCCGTAGACCGTAAAGGGCGGAGAAATTTTGTATGCGAGCCTTCTCCTCATCTGTGAAGCCCATACCCTTTATGAGAATGTCGTTTACGAGCACGTCATAGTCCTCTATCCCCAGCCGACTGCCCCACTTTTGGGCATCTTCAACATCGTTCTTCTCGACGGGACGCCCGGCGATGGACTTCACACGCCAACCGGGTTTGGCTAGGCTGCCTATCTCGCGGGTCGTGAAGCGGACCTCGTTCATGCTACTGCTCTCCTTTCAGGATCCTGGCTGTGGCACCGAGGCGCAGCACCTTCTCGCGGGCTATCTTCTCCGGCACGAACTGCAGATCCCCGTTCGGCACGAGATGCAGCTCAGGCTCCTCCATCTCTCTGAGCAGGCTCCGCCCGAACTCGGCCAACTCTTCGGGCTCCTCCAAGAGAGAGTTTCGGGCATCCACGACCCCCGCGAGCAGCGTCTTCGGGAACGGGCGCGGCAGCGCCCTTACGCCCGTCGCGTAGAAGTCAACCCCGATCGCGTCGATCGGCAGCTCCAGGAGTTCCCCGAGCAAGTTTCCGGCGTCCTCGAACGGCAGCTGGAGCGCGAGCGGCAACGGGCTCGCGAGTGCCTCGAGTGCCTCGCTCAGCCCATGCAGGTTGCTCCTCCCGCCGACGACCGCTGTCTCTTGCAGCACCACGTATGCGCAACCATTCCCGGCGAGCCAGCTTATCTGCGGCCGGAGTATCCCTTCTGTGACCGCCTGCGGTTCGATCTCCCCTGCGGCCCACTCGGCTAAAGAATGGGGAGACGGCAGCGTCGCCACCCACCTTTCCCGCGGAAGGTCCCCGATCCGGAAAAACGGTTCGGCGAGCGGCTCGAGCAATCTCGGCCTCTCCATTTCGACCGCCGGGGCCCGGTAGAACGTGTTCGTGTTCAAAAAGCGCGTCAGGGGACCGGGGTGCAGCCCCTCCGCCGCCGTGTCGAACGGTCGGAAGATGTCCTGCCAGTTCAGCAAGCCGTCCGAGAAGTAGTCGAGACCTGCCTCCCTCTGGGCGTCGAGAAAGGCCCGTAGGTCTGCGTCCTGCTGAGTGGCGACCGCCTCTTCAGTCGTACGGCCCCGGTCCAGGTCGCGTGTTGCCTGCACGAGCTCCTCCGAGCGGGCGTAGATGCCGGGTGCGTAGGCTTTTATCTCAGGCAACTCACCTTCTCCTGACCCTCGCGCCGGCGCGCAGATATTGTTCGTGGAGGTCCCGAACGAGGTGCGCGTGGGTGAGGTTGGCCTTGTTGGACTCGGCGTCTGCCAGAAGCGTGCCCATCGCCCCATCTCCCACGAGCAGGCGCGCCTCAAGCTTCTCTCTGAGCTCCAACGGCTTCTCTTTGGTATTCAACAAAGCATTTCCTCTCTCTAAGCGCATCTTGTCCGGGACAGGTGGGAGAGAGGTGCGGTCAAAACATCCATCGCGCCTCATCTCTCGGAGTCCTCTCCGCGGGAGTTGGCACCTGCCACAGTCTTTCGGTCATCCCGCCAGACCGCCGGTTGCCGCGGCTTCTAAGGGCCCGTCCCTCCACCGCTCTCGATGAGCGCCGCCCGGAACGAGTCCGGAACAGCCAAACAATTACAACACGATTGCGCAGGTATTGCAATCAACGGCTTACAAGATCACTGAATATGCAGCACCGCAGCCGCGCGAGGGCC
>JALZEL010000402.1 GCA_030862075.1 Actinomycetota bacterium
CCCGAGGAGCCGAATAACAAGGAGATCAAGGCTCGTCTGATGCTTTGCGGGTATACTTACTTACTAGGCCTCTCATGGTGAGTGGCACCAGCTTGAGATGGTCTGCGCACAAACTGGTGGCGTACCGGGAGGCAGGATAGGATGAAAGCCGCCACGGAAGCCGTAGAAAAGCTCGCCGCCGAGGTGGCGCGGCTCGAAGAGGAGCGGGACACGGCGGAGGCTGAGGCCAAGCGAGCCGCTGAAGGACTCGAAGAGCTCACTACTCGGAAGGCTGCCCTGGCCTCCGGCCCCCTTTCGGACGAACGGGGGGGCGCGGAGGAGCTCGCGTCATTGGTGAAGGCCATCGAGGAAGAGGCTGCGGCCCTCTCCCGTACGAGGACTGTTGCCGAGGACGCTGCCCAGCAGCTCGACAGGCTCGTCCTGGAAGCCAAGGTCCGACACCGCGAAGCGCAAAAGCGCCTGGCCAAGAGGCGCTACGAGGCGCTCCGCGAGGAGCGCTACTACTTGGACGGCGAGGCCGAGGAGGCCATGGCCCGCCTCGTCGAGACCCTCGAGCGCCTGGAGAGCTTGTACGCAGAACAGGTAAACGCTGCCGGCGCCGCCGATAACCCCTACATCGCTTATCAGGACCCGAGCGAGACCACGGAGAACTGGCTGGCGAGAAGGCTCCGTCGTTGGCTCCCGAACGGGAGCTTGGAGAGCTACGACGCCCCGTTGGCTGAGCTCGATCACCTGGCGCGCCAGCCCGAGCCAGAGGAGGAGCAGAAGCCGGAGGGCTGAGCTCGATCACCTGGCGCGCCAGCCCGAGCCGGAGGAGAAGCCGAAAGGACCCCTCTGCACCCGAAAGCCCTGGCGAGATGGAGCGCGGGTGTGTCTCCTCAAAGGAGCCTGATACGCTCTATAGGACGCGACCGGGTGGGACCGCGACTACTCTCCCCCTGCATGGCGCAACCGGGCCACCGCCGAGCAGAAGCGTCTAGGTTGGGCGATGGTGGTCCGCATCGAGAAGGTCCTCTGCACCGTGCTGCACGAGACCCACGAGCGGCAGGTGGAGGGGACGATGGGGTCGCCCTCTCTGAGGGACCAGAGGCTTCTAGAAGAGCCACCTGGACTGTGCCAAGGGGCGATCACCGGCTGCTCTAGACCCGGCCGTATTTTTAGTCGTCGTCGCCCCCGAAGAGGTCCTCGACCTCGAAGCCGCTATGGCGGTGGCCGCGGTGTCCGTGGTGGTGCCCGCCGAAGAGTCCGCCGCGGTGGTGACCGCCACCTAGCATGCGCGAGAGGCCGTACGCCGCGATGCCGCCCAACACCCCTTTCGCCAACGGGCTACTCAGCATGCCGCCACCAGTGCCACCACTTGAATGCCCCCCGCTGCCGCCGAACAACTGCCCGAGTAAGCCAGGCTCCTTCTGGTGTGCCTGGGTCGTCGTCCGGGCCAGGTAGTCGGGGTCTTGCAGCCTATCGTCTATGCCGTCCTGGTTCAGGTCGATGAAGTCGTGGCCCTGCCGTTGGGCTTGCTCGGCCATGTACCGACCGAACTCTGCGCGTTCCTCGGGCGACATGCGGGCGAAGGCCGCCTGGGCCGCCCGCATGTGATCCTCGGAGGAAAGTTGGGGGGCAACCTCCCGGTAACGGTCCGCGGCCTCCTGTTCGGAGATCGCTTGCGGTCCCTGCTGGTAGCGGTTGATAAAGTCCTCGATGTAGCGCTGCAACCCGCTGGAGGGGGAATTGCCAGGGTTCGTGTTTCTCTGCCTCCTGTCTCGTTTCCTCGCGTTTTTACCTGATACGAGAAGACCGCCTCGACGGTTTCAACCGCCTTGCCCGAAGCCTCGCCCACCATCGGAACGCAAAGGTCGTGGGCTTGCTCTCTTACGAGGGGCCGAAGGGGTTTTGATCTTCTCGCTGACGGCTAAAGTGCCGGTCGACCTGGTTACTATCTCTCTAGACGTACTTTCGCCTTAGACAAGCCTCTCACGCCCGGACGTGCTCTGGTCACCGCTCTTTTTTTGCCGGTCGCTCCCTCAACGGAAGCGTTAGAGCAGAAGCCGACCGGCGGTGCTTGTTCGTGACCGGAAGGGAGCCGGTCGTGAGAGAGGCTTGTCTACAGCATCCTGCGATGAGGTTGACCTACTCGGCATCATGGCTCCATGAAAGCTTACTCAGAAGATCTGCGCCGGAAAGTGGTGGATGTCATCGAGTGGCTTGAACAAGAGCGAGGCTGCTCGCCTGTTAGGAGTTGGTCTCTCTCCCGTCAAGTGTTACGCCAAGATGGCGCGCGAGGGCAGGCCACTCGCCCCTAGGAAGGTGCCCGGCAAGCGCCCCAAGATCGACGAGCGCGGCAAGCGGCTCTTGGAAGACTACCTCAAGAAGCGTCCAGCAGCGTCCCTCTCCGAGAGACACAAGATCTTGGAGCAGGCCATCGGGGTGAGGGTGAGCGAGTCGATGATCTCCCGATCATAGAGTGAGCCGAATAAGTATCGACATTGCTAGCCGCTTGTCTAGAGCTGTTATACGGTGTGTTCGCCCGGAGGTCGTGTTCCTCTAGGATCTCCTTACAGCTCCTGACCACTGCCCCCGGCATGCGAGGGTGTATCAGAGATCTGTCTCCTCTCCACATCCGAGGGCTCGAGGAGCTGCTGTGTACCTTGCTCGGCCGGACCGGTGTCCTCCCTTTCGGTGTCGGGAAACTCGAAGAAAGCGCGTACGCGCCGCGCGTTTTCCAAGAGGGCCCGATCGCGAGAGATCTTCCGTTCCTCGTAGGCGACCACGTCCTCGCAGGTCTCCCGGGCCTTCCTTATCTCCTCCTCCAGGGAGCGCACGGCCTCCTGGGTCTTCTCCCGAAACTCCTTTTGCCGGTCTTGGGCGAGCTCTATCTCGGAGCTTAGCTTCGACTCCAGCGCCCGAGCGGACGCATCGACTTCGGAGAGCTTAACACCGGCAGCATCGAGGGTCTTTCGCACGACGAGGACCGCGCTCTGCCAGGGGACGGTCGACGGCAGGTCGGCGATCACCCCAGCCAGGTGCTCGATGGTAGAACTCCGCGGCTGCTGCCCTTCTTTGGGTGCTCCCCGCCTGGCCCCTCTGGTCCCGATCTCCTCGCTCGAGTAGTAGGTCCCGGAGTCGTCCCTATCCACATCCCTGCCGAGCAGCCTTTCGAGGAAGCCGTTCGCGCTCATGCCTCTTTGCCCCCCTCGTGTTCATCTTCTACTGCTTGCAACTATTTTAACCCCCTTAGAGCTCCACTGTGAGGGGCTCTAAGGGGGTCCGGCTGTTGCGGGCGCCGGAGCGGCACCGAGATGTTGAGCGGTTTGCGTAGGCACACTCTATGGGTCGTGGATGGAGGAAAAACGCCCTATCGCTAGCTTGTTGATTCGAGAGAAAGGGCTCGATTGCGCCTCGGGAGAACCTGATTCTTGGCCGAATATAAGCGTGTTTATGGGGATCGACTAAACCTATTTCATAGCGATTCTAGCGCGCATATCCTTCCTCAACAACTACCGATACAGCAAGAGGCGCTATTCTTCTTCGAGGCTGACCGGCTTGACCGGCGCTTTTTTCAGTGGCGAAGAATAATAGTTCTAGACCACCATTACCGTGAGCGCTTCCACCGCAGGTACACGAGCATGCTCACTCCAGTTTTCCCCCGCGTTGGGACTACGGAGGATTCTCCCGTCACCAAAGCCTGCGTAGAGGGCACCGGGGGTGTAAGGGTCGGCGGCGAGGGCGTAGGGGAACTCGGCCAGGTGCTCCAAAACGGGCTCCCACCGGCCTACACCGCCACTACGGCGATAGATCGCGGCATCCGAAAAGCCACTCCCATGCGCTTGGCCCGGCCCAGCGGCCGCAGAGACATAGAGCAAGGTCGGGTCCTCCTGATCCACGGTCAGCCCCCACACGTAGCGGTGC
>JALZEL010000403.1 GCA_030862075.1 Actinomycetota bacterium
TAGACCTGCAGCGCTTCTTTTATTGGAACTTCTGCAAGACGTACTACCGGCCGGAGTACAGCCTGGAAGAGATGAACCACATCAACTTTGACTGGTTCCGGCCGTTGAACTGCCACCGGCACACGCCAGAAGAGGTCACGAATTATTGCGACCGGGCGGGACTGGAGATCGAGCATCTTAACGTCCAGGAGGCTGGCATCACCGTCGTTGCGAGGAAACGTTAGCCGTGTGCGGCATCGCGGGTGTCTTCAACCTCAACGGTGAGCCCGTCTCACCCGTCGTCCTCCGCAAGATGGCCGATGCCATCGCTCACCGCGGGCCGGATGGCGAAGGCTTCTATGTCGACAGCTTCGTGGGTCTGGGCAACCGTCGGCTCGCCATCATCGATCTCTCGCCGGCGGGCCACCAGCCCATGGTGACTCGGGACGGTCGCTATGCGCTCATCTACAACGGCGAGATCTACAACTTCCAGGAGTTGCGGGCGGAGCTGGAGGCCCTTGGCTACCATTTCCACTCTCGCACCGACACAGAGGTGGTGCTTCTTGCCTATGCCGAGTGGGGCGAGGGCTCGCTCGAGCGCTTCAACGGCATGTTTGCCTTCGCCGTCTGGGACAAGGAGCGCCAGGAGCTCTTCCTGGCGCGTGATCGCTTCGGCGTGAAGCCGTTGTACTACACGCTGCAAGGCAACAGCCTTTTGTTTGGCTCCGAAGTTAAGGCTATTCTAGTGCATCCTGCCTACCGGACGGCCATGAACAAGGAAGCCTTGCTGGAATACTTCACTTTCCAGAACTTCTTCACGGACAAGACCCTGTTCCAGGGAGTCCGGCTGCTGCCGGCAGGAACCTTCATGCGGATACCCCTGGCTGCCATTAAGCTGCCCGAGCCACGGCGCTACTGGGATTACCACTTCGGTGAGCCGGAAAGTCCTGAAGACGAGCAGGAATACGTCGAGGAGCTGGCGCGGCTCTTCCGGCAGGCGGTGAATCGCCAGCTGATCAGCGACGTGGACGTGGGAGCTTACCTCTCGGGTGGGATGGACTCAGGCTCGATCACGGCAGTCGCCGCCAAGCAGTTGCCCTACCTCAAAACCTTCACCTGCGGCTTCGACCTGCACTCGGCCTCGGGCCTGGAGATGGGCTTCGACGAGCGCGACGCAGCCGAGTACATGTCCTATATATTCAAGACCGAGCACTACGAGATGGTGCTGAAGGCCGGCGACATGGAGCGCGTCTTACCCAGGCTGACAGAGCACCTAGAGGAGCCGCGGGTAGGCCAGAGCTATCCCAACTACTACGCGGCCCAGCTCGCCAGCAAGTTCGTCAAGGTGGTCCTCTCTGGCGGCGGCGGCGATGAGCTTTTCGGGGGCTACCCCTGGCGCTACTACCGGGCAGCCGTCGACGGCGACTTCGAGCGCTATATAGACAAGTACTATCTCTTCTGGCAGCGGTTGGCGCCCAACGAGATTGTCCACAAGATGTTCAAGCCCGTCTGGGGCGAGGTGAAGCACGTCAGGACGCGCGAAATCTTTCGCAGCGTCTTCGCCGATCATGCCCATGAACCGATACGACCTGAGGACCTCATCAACCACTCGCTCTATTTCGAGGCCAAGACCTTCTTACATGGTCTTTTGGTGGTCGAGGACAAGCTCAGCATGGCGCATAGCCTTGAGTCGCGTGTGCCGTTCTTGGACAACGACCTGGTTGACTTCGCCATGAAGATTCCGATCCGCCTCAAGCTGCGGAACTTGTCCGAGGCAGTCCGGTCGAGCGAGAACGGGCCCGGCCTCAAGAAGCCTCAGCGCTTCGACAAGACCAAAGACGGCAAGCTGCTGCTCCGCAAGGCTATGGAGCACTACATTCCTCCCGAGGTGACCGACCGCAAGAAGCAGGGCTTCTCCGCGCCGGACGCCAGCTGGTTCAAGGGCGAGAGCATAGACTATGTGCGCTATAAGCTGTTCAACGAGCGGGCGCGTATCTACGAGTTCCTGGATCGGCGGGTGGTGCAAGACCTAGTGAACGAACACCTGGAAGGTAAGCAAAATCGCCGTTTGCTAATATGGTCACTGCTCAGCGTCGAGCATTGGTGTGAGAAATTCCTATGAGCACAAACAGCCCTTCCCATCCGCCACAGGATCCTCGCCAGTCTGAACTGTACGTTCGACTGGCGAGCATGTGGGGTCGATTGCAGTCGGCAGTCGCCGAAAAGTGGCAGCGCACCCTTCCATTTGGCGACTATCTGGTTGATCGCTGGGAGAAAGCCCGTCGTCTGGGTTTCGGGGCTGGAAGCAGTATCTACGACAGCTCTCTGGTGCTGGGCTCCGTGAAGGTGGGGGAAAATACCTGGATCGGGCCCTTCACGATCCTGGACGGCTCGGGCGGCTTGGAAATCGGCTCTTACTGTTCCGTATCGGCTGGAGTGCAGATCTACTCACACGACACGGTCGAATGGGCGATCACCGGTGGTGCGGCCGGTCCTGCGAGAGCCCACACCAAGATCGGCTCGCGCTGCTACATCGGGCCCAACACCGTGATCGCTAAAGGGGTCACCATCGGAGACGGGTGCGTGATCGGTGCGAATAGCCTGGTGTTGACCGACATGCCCGAGAGAAGCAAGGCCTTCGGTACACCTTGTCGGGTGGTCGGAGAGGTGGTGCCTAGCACCTCCTCGCGGGAAGAGGGGGCTTCCCTTTCGATTCAAGAACGTGGAGGACTGTGAACGTTTTTCTCAAAAGAGCGGTTCGTTTACTGATAACTTTGGCTGTAGCTCCCCTCTTCATACCGCTCGTCCTGATCGTGGCTCTCGTCTGCCGGGTGACCCAAAACACCCGAAAAACGCCGAGGCTGGTCTGGGGCCCCGTCCCTGCTATTAGCAATAAATACTGGTCGCGTGCGCTCGCAGAAAAGGGCTGGTTTTCCAGAACTTTGATGTACCCCCATTTTCCGTTTATTACCAAGCGCGATGATTTTGACCTCTACACTTTCGAGGTCATCCGACGGCCATTACTAGATACTCTGCCGTTGGGGAATAAACTGCTTAAACGCTTATTGCGACCAACAACCCGACCAACAACCCTTTATATTAGCTTTGTTTACGCGCTGGCTAACTTCGATATCTTTCATCACCCTTATAGTGGAGGGTTTCTAGGTTTAACGCCTCTTTGGCGCCTCGAAGCTTTTTTCCTCAAGCTCGCCAAGAAGAAGGTTGTCATCCTCCCCTACGGGGCCGATTTCTATATGTATTCTCGGGTCGTGGATACTTCCCTGCGGCATGGCCTGCTCCTCTCGTACCCGCTAGCTGCGCGCGAAGAGAGCCGCATCAGAGCTCGCGTCGGTTACTGGACTAAGCATGCGGACATCGTCATCAGCGGCTTCCAGATCGATGGCCTAGGAAGATGGGATACGCTGCCTTTCAGTCACTTGACAATAGATACGATCCAATGGAGTCCAAAAGAGAATTATTCGGGACACGACGGCGCCAACGGCTCTGTCAAGGTCATGCATGCGCCCACTCACCGGGGGCCTAAGGGGACCGAGTTCTTGCTCAAAGCCGTGGAAGAGCTCCGGGAAGAGGGCCTGAAGGTCGAGTTACTCCTGATCGAGGGGAAGCCGAACGAGGAGGTGCGTAGCTTGATGGCCGAGGAGGCCGATATCCTGGCGGAGCAGTTTATTGCCACCGCTTACGGCATGAACGGTATCGAAGGGATGGCTTCCGGACTTCCCGTTCTCGCCAACTTGGAGCACGAAGCCTACACGCGCGTGTTTCGGCGTTACTCCTATCTGAACGAGTGCCCTATCCTCTCCACGACACCGGAGACGCTCAAGGAGAACTTGCGCGTCCTCGTCACGAACCCCGACCTGCGTGAGGAGTTGGGCCGGGCCGGGCGTCGTTACGCGGAGAAATACCACTCCGATGAAACGGCGCAGTACATGTTCGGGGCCGTCTACGACAGGATCTGGTTCGGCAAAGACGTCGATCTGATGAACCTGTTCCACCCGCTGAAGTCCGAGTACAATCACAGCACGCCTCCGGTAGAGCACCCCCTTGTCGATAACAGACTGCCCGACAGTGATCGCACGAAAAGATGAGGCGTCTGATAAAAGACGCTGCTATCTATGGGGTTGGGGATTTGATCTTCAAGTTTGTGGCCTTTGCCGTCTTCCCAATTTACGCCAACTTGTTTTCGGTCGAGCAATTCGGCGTCCTGGCACTGGTTATCACCTCCGCTGCCCTGGTCAGCGTCGTGTTGAACCTGGGCCTGAACAACGCGATCCAACGCTATTATTTCGAGCCGAACATATTAGAAGAGCGGCGCCCCGTCCTGGTGAGTACTGGCTTGATTGTTTTGCTGCTGTGGTCCTCGCTGGTGACTGCGCTCCTACTGTTCGGCCTGCATCCCCTCAAAGGCACTCTCGAGCAGCGATATGACATAGAGTGGCTGTTCCTTGTGCTAGCACTTACCTCCAACATTCCCTTGCTGATCATTACGTACTGTCTGGACGTGCTTCGTCTCCACTTTTCTCCTTGGTGGTATTCCTTGTTGGCGGCCTTGAGAAGTCTGCCCGCCGTAGCGATCGGCCTTTTCTTGATATTTGCATTAGAGCAAGGGCTCCTCGGGATCTTTGCGGGCCAAGTTTTGGGCCTCATTCTGGCGGTGCCTCTTGGCCTCTGGTTGATCCGCAAGGAGTTGGGATGGCGGTTTGACTTCGGGGTCGCCAGGGAGATCGTGCTGTTCGGTTATCCCTTTGTTTTCGTCTCGTTGGCGTATTGGGCGTTTGGCTCTATGGATCGCTGGATGCTGGGTGAACTAAGCGATAACACGAACGTGGGCTTGTTCAGCATTGCCTACAGTTTCGCGGGGGTCATCACCTTCGTCACCTTGGCTTTCGGGCAGGCCTGGAGTCCCTATGTGTTCAAGCTGTACGCCGAGGATCCCGATTACCGGGATAAAATTGGCCGTCTATTCTCTTACTGGTTCTTCGCCTTGGCGTTCATCGGTCTGATCATCAGCCTCTTCAGTTACGAGATACTGAGATTGACCACGCCTGAAACCTACTGGCCCGCCGCAACAACACTCAGCGTGCTGGCGATGGGGTTCGTCTTAGCAGGTACGACGCAATTCACCCCTTTGGGTATCTCCCTGGAGAGAAGGACGAACCTATTATCCGTCGCTGCCTGGATAACTGCCATCGTCAATTTCTTGTTGAACCTGGTTTTGATCTCGAAATGGGGCGCATTAGGATCTGGAGCCGCTACCTTTCTTTCTTATGCGGCGCTTACGGGACTTTATTTGTATTGGGCGCAAAAGCTACACCCCTTGCCTTTAGAGGCCAGAAAACTATTATTTTCGTTGTTCATCGTCGTTTTTGCCCCTTTGTTTTCTGGGTTTTTAAACTTGTTCGAATGGGGTGTTTGGCTTATCGTGGTCAAAGCACTAATCTTAAGTTTAGTATTGTTGCTTGGATTCGCGGCTCGTATTATCAAGTTCTCCGACATCAAGAGGGTGGCGGATCCTCGAGTAGTTCGCCTAGCGGTGCGAGAGCGAGGCTGATGAGGTTCGCGCATACGTGTTGGGCGACCATGCGTATCGCCGAGCAATTCAAATCGTCAAAATCGAAGTTTAGTGGGTGCACTGGTCCGAGGTTACTGATATTGCCCTATCCATTCTGTAGTTTGCTCTATATCCTTATGTTATTTCGACCTACTTGATGTTACTTTTGATGAGGAAGCAGGATCATCTATGAGCTTAGATAAAGCCGGTAAAGCATACTGGGATCACAACTGGGAGAACCGGGAGGTGCCAACGGCGATCGATCCGCGTGCGAAAAGCTTGGATAACTATGCGAATCGCAAGTTCCATGAATGCTTTCGTAAAACGTTTTTCTCCGTTGATACCAGCAACCAGAAGCTCTTAGAGATAGGATGTGCAAGGTCCGCTTGGCTGCCGTATTTTGCAAAGGAATTTGGTTTTAAAGTCCACGGCATCGATTATTCTGAGCTAGGCTGCCGACAGGCGGCACAAGTACTGGATAATGAGGGTGTGGAAGGTGAGATTGTATGCGCGGATTTCTTTTCTCCGCCCGAGCCCATGTTAGGAGACTTTGACGTGGTGTGGTCGCGCGGGGTTTTAGAACACTTCGAAGATACGACGGCTTGCGCGTCGGCGTTCTCGAGGTTTCTGAGGCCGGGTGGGCTCATGATCACGATCATCCCGAATCTGTCGGGAGTGCTTGGTCTAATCCAGAGAATAATCAATCGCCCCGTTCTCGATGTGCATGTTCCTCTAGGTCGGAGCGACCTTCAAGAAGCCCATAGAAGCAGTAGTCTCGAAATTGTTTCTTGCGCCTACTTCCTTTTCGCGGCTTTGAACGTGATAAACATCGAGAATTGGAGAGGCACACCTTTCTACAGAGTTGGTGCACGTCTACGCTCATGGATAACCAAGGCGATGTGGATGGCCGAAAGAACTATTCCGCTGCTCAGGCCGAACCGTTGGACATCGCCGTATATCGTTTGCGTTGCTAGAAAGTCGTGCGCATAACTTTCTTCATCTCGTCGCTCTCATCAGGAGGGTCGGAGCGAGTAATGTCTGCCATGGCCAACTATTGGGCGGCGAGGGGCAAGAAAGTCACGCTCATAACTCTCGCTTCAGAGACGACGGACTTTTATGCCCTCCATTCGGGGATAAAACGCGTTGCATTGGGGTTGACGGCGGTATCCAGGCACCCGTGGGAGGCCTTGCGAAACAATCTGCGTCGGTTAAAACGCCTGCGCCAGGAGATGC
>JALZEL010000405.1 GCA_030862075.1 Actinomycetota bacterium
GCTAGGCGCACCAGGCTCCACCAACACTTCGCCCTTTATTGACCTGCACGCTCTGAGTTAACGTCGTCTAGGTGGGCCGATTACGGCTCGCTCTCCAGTTATCGTAGGCGTCTACTACGTTGGAGGCTCGCCGGGAGATCTCTGCCCAATCTTCGCGCTCAGCTAGCTCCGGTAGAGCCAGAGAGTTCTTGAACTCGAGCACCTCGACACCTACCTCCAAGTAAGAAAGATAGCCATCCAGAGGCAACTCAGCGACTATCAGGTGCTGGGGGGGTATCGTCTCGCGCAAGGAGCGGATGTAGTGCGGGCCTCCCAAAGCTTCGGCAAGCACCTTCACGAAGTCGGCCCCCATCTCTTGCGCTCGCCAGACCTCGGTTGGCGTAAGGCCGCCAAGGATGCAGGGTACCTCCATCTCCTTGCACGCCGAGGCTACGTCTGGCGCGGTTACGGCGGCTGAGATGAAGTCGGCGCCAAGCATCTCGGACTCGCGAGCCTGGAGCGAGCGCGTGATTGATCCGACCCCGACCAGGAGACCTTCCCCTTTGAGCGTGTGGACGAGCTGTCTTGCTTTCCGGACAGTAGCGTATGGCAGTTCTAACGCCCGCATGCCTCCCTCGGCCAACGCCGCGACCGCGCGCAAAAGCTGCTGCTCGCCGAGTCCCTGGACAGCAGCTATCAAATGAACTTCTCGGAGGCCCTCCGCCAGCTCTTCTTTTCTCAAGCGTATTCGCGTCCCTTCTCGTTGGGTACGGTCGCTGCACAGACGGTAGGGGTTCACTGGTCGGGGCGTGGAGCGTAGATCGAAGCGACCATTAAAATGCGAACGCCGGGCCCTTGGTCATAAGAACACTAACCTCCCTGGCAGCGCTGACACATGTCGAGACCGACGTGTTAAAAGGTCGCACGATGCTCTAAGCTTCAGCTTCTGCGATCTACCTCCCGTATGTCCTTATACTTGTACTTCTCCTGTTACTTCTTTATGTTTCTTTACGGTCGTTACGTATTCTCGTCCGACCTATTAACCCTCCTGTAAACGTTGTATTAAGGTGCCTTTACAATTGCGAGAACTGCCCAGCAGACCAGTACTGTGGCGTTGAGTGGCGGGCGACGCGGGTGGCAGAGAGCCACGCGGATTCTTGGGATTGTTCTCCAGGTTAGAGGCTCTTAAAGCTCGGCGAATTTGTAGCCTACACCGCGCACGGTCTGGATGTAGCGAGGGTTCTTGGGATCGGGTTCTATCTTCCTGCGTATGCGCTGGATGTGCACGTCCGCCGAGCGGGCTTCGCCATAGAAGGCACCGTCCCAGAGTTGTTGCATTATCTGCTGCCGACTATAGACCCACCCGGGATGGGCCGCGAGAAGACTCAGGATCTCAAACTCTGTGGTGGTGAGATCGACCCTCTCTCCGTGGACCAAGACCTGTCGGCGCGAGAGATCCACCACGAGGCCAGAAAACTCGTATTTCAGGCTCGCGTTTCGGGTGTCCAAGCGGCGGCGACGCAGGTGGGCTCGCACGCGGCTAACCACCTCCGCTGGGCTGGCCGGTTTCGTAATGTAGTCGTCGGCTCCCACTTCTAGGCCCACGACGACATTTCGTTCGCCCTCGCGAGCGGTGAGCATGACTATCGGCACATCGCTGTTCCTTCTGAGTTCCTGGCAGAGGGTGATGCCATCGGTATCCGGGAGCATCACGTCCAGTATGACCAGGTCGAGCGAACCGACCGACCGGAAGCTATTCAGTGCCGCCTCGCCGTTCTCGACCGCCTCCACGGTCATCCCCTCGCGCTCGAGGGCGATTTTCAGAATGTCCCTTACCGCAGGGTCATCTTCTACTATCAGTATCTTGGGCATCCAGGTCCGCCTTTGGCAGCTCAACTTTTACTGTTGTGCCGATCCCTTCTCGAGAACGGATGGCGATGCTGCCTCCCATCCGCTCGGTTAGCTCTTTACATATCGGGAGCCCCAGGCCAAAGCCTTCAGAGCTTCCCTTCCCCCGGTAGAAGCGCTCGAAAACGTGAGGAAGGTCGATCGGGCTTATCCCCGCTCCTTCGTCCTCCACCGTGACGGCGCTATCCTCGATGTGTAGCCGTATATCTCCGCCACGGCTGGAATGCTTGATAGCGTTGCTGAGCAAAACCAAAAGCACCTCCTGGAGCCACTCGGCATCCGCGCATACGCGGGTGCCTTCGCCCTGGATGTTGAGTCTGAGGCCGGCGCTCTCTACAAGCGGCTCTGCTAGCTCTGCCGCCTGCTGTCCGGCTGCCCTTAAGTCGACCACCACCTGGTTAGGCTCCCGCGGGTCCCAACCCACACGGGATAGGCGTAGCAGAGCATCTGCCAACCGCTGCATCCGACGGCCTTCGGAGAAGATGTGGTTCAAGAGACGCCGCCTCATGTCAGGATCTGCGTCCTCTCCGGTGGCCAACAGCTCTGCAGCACCCATGACGGCCATCAAAGGTGTCTTGAGTTCGTGGGCCGCGTTGGCCAGAAACCGCTGCTGATTAGCCTCCAGCCGGTGTCCTTCCGAGAGATCCTGAATGACCACCAGCACGTCGCGCCGTTCGTCGTTGACCAGGCACTCTAGCCTTACCCGCAGATAGCTCTCTCCGTGGCTTACCCGAGCCTCTATGTTCTCCCCGTTTCGGGCGCAGCGGCCTACCGCTTCCGGGAGATTAAAGTCTTCCCACAGATCCGGCAGCTCTTCGAGCGTCTTCTCATTCGTCGACCCCAACATGGTGTTGGCCGCCGAATTGGCGAAAACGATGCGCCCCTGCGGCTCGGCTACAAGCACGCCTTCAGTCAGGTTATCCAGTATAGCCCTGAGGTGTTGCCGCGCGGCCTCGGCCTCGCCGCGGGCCACCTGCTCCCGATCCAGTAGCCGAGCACGCTCACTCTCGGCATGCTTGCGCTCGGTCACGTCCTCGCACGTCACGAGGATTACCGTGTCGCCATCCGGGCCCCGTACAGCGCGAACGTTCTCTCGAACCCACAGCACGCTCCCGTCCTTGCGTATCTTGCGTGCCTCCCAACCACTGATTCGTTCAGGAGCCTGCAAGGACCCGCTTAGATAATGCGAAACGGCTTGTCTGTCCTCTTCGTGGAAGATCTCGAGCAGCGGACGCCCGACCAGCTCCTCGGGTGCGTAGCCGAGCTGCTTGGAGCCGAAGTGGTTGACAGAGAGCACCGTACCTTTTTCGTCCAGCGTGAAGTACATGGATGGGTTGTCCTCGTACAATGCCCTGTATCTCTCTTCGCTGTCGCGCAGCGCTTCCTCAGCTCGTCTGCGCTCGGTGACGTCGTTCTGTACCCCGACGAAGCTGATAAGGTGCCCCTCCTCGTCGTGCACGGGGGAGATGGAGAGCTCGTTCCAGAAGAGGGTGCCGTCCTTCTTGTAGTTCCTCAAGACCGCCTGGCACCCGCGGCCCTCCTGCAGCGCCGCCCGAAGCTCCTCTAGAGCAGGCTGCTCGCGGTCAGTGCCCTGTAAAAACCGGCAGTTGCGCCCAAGCACTTCTTGGGCAGAGTATCCGCTTATGCGCTCAAAGGCGGGGCTGACGTACGTGATAGGGTTGTCAGGCTGGCCGGGGTCGGTGATAACGATGCCGTTGGAGCTGGCGGCGATCGCCCTGTCCCTGAGGCGCAGCGCCTCCTCGGTCCGCTTGCGCTGCGTGATGTTGCGGGCGATCGTAGAGGCTCCCGCGATGTTACCGGCTGAATCTCTTATAGGGGATATGGTTAGCGAGATGTTCAGTCGCCTGCCATCCTTTGCCACTCGTACCGTTTCGTAGTGGTCAATGGCTTCGCCGCGCCTGAGCTTCTCAAGTATCATCGGTATCTCATTCGGGCGCTCGGGAGGGACCAGGATGTTAATGGGCTTGCCGAGTACCTCTTCTGCGGAGTAGCCGTAAATCTTTTGTGCGCCCCGATTCCAGTCGGTGATGACGCCCTCCAGCGTTTTTGCGATTATGGCGTCCTCTGAGGACTCCACGATGGCCGCTAAGCGGGCACGTATCTCCTCATCCTGCTTGCGCTCGGTGATGTTCTCGTGAGCAACAACAGCCCACGCGGGACTACCGGAAGGGAAGCGGGTCACCTGTCCAACGAACCAGCGCTGCTCCGTAGGAGAATGGCAAGGATACTCGAGCGCAAACTCGTCTCGTCGGCCAGAGAGTACCGAACGGATTCCCTCAGCGAAAGAGGCAGCATCTTCGGAGCCGAGCTCTACTGCTGATTCACAGACTTGGAGGTAATTGGCGTTCTCCGCAACGTTTCCAACAGCCTCATTGGATCTGGCAAACTCCCTCCAGGCTCTGTTGACGAAAACGATGGTGCCCGACTCGTTGAGGACGGCTATGTTCGCGGAGAGGCTGTCCAGAACGGAGCGAGCAAAGGGTTCGGACTCGCGCAATGTCTTCTCGGCAAGCCGGTGATCGGATATACTTCCCATACCAGTACCTTTAGCACCTGTCTGATTGCAAACGCGTTCTCATATGCGTAGCATATAACCTACTTCTGAACCTGACCACTTTTAGTTGTTTCGCAGTTATCAGTTCTGTATTCGGAGCAACTTGGCCTTAGGGGCAAGCGGAGCTCCTGCTGGACAGGATGCTTAGAATCATGGCGGCACGCTGCCGAATCCCCGCGAAGTATTACGAAAGCTTTATAGAGCCGTTACCCGCCGTTGACATGTCGTTATCAGAATATCCATACAAGAAGCCAATGTTTAACCGAGGTAGGCAACGAAAATGCGCTTTTCAGCATGAAGCGAAGAAGGACCGGGGGAGGGCTCGGGTGGAACGCAGCGACCTGATTGCTGGGACCGAGAATCGGTACGCAGGTTATACGGTATACGACGACACGGGTGAAAAGATCGGGAACGTTGATGCTCTCTTCGTTAACGGTAGCCGTACCCCCAAGTACCTGGGAGTGTAGACGGCCCCTCTTCTTTGTTACTGAAACTATTTAGCCTTTTTCTGCGTCTAATGATAGCAATGAACACTATATATAGGGGTAGCACCGCGACGAGCGGGCACATATGG
>JALZEL010000006.1 GCA_030862075.1 Actinomycetota bacterium
GCGAGGTTGAGGATCCCTTCGCGGCTCATCGTGGAGGTCCAGGCTATAGGTCGGGGCACGACCGAGCCTATCAGCAGCTTGTAGAGGCTCTGCTCTTCGAGGTCCGACGGGTCTATGATCAAGGCCGCTCCCCTCTCGGCTCCTACTCTCGCGACACGATCCAGAAAGTCTGCGTCATCCGCCGCCCTCGCGGACCACGACCGCCGGTCCCCTCGCCCGCCACCTCGGCCTGGCAGGGGAAAGCCGGTCAGCCCTTCAGCTATTTCGCAGACCAGCCGAGCGGCTAGCTTGTGGGTCCCGCCTTTTTAACCTCTTCGTCCACCTCGGCCTTGAAGTTCTCGAAGTTCTCGGCGAAGAGGCCAGCGAGCTCCCTGGCCTGCTCGTCGTAGGCGTCCTTGTCCCAGGTGCCTTTAGGATCCAGCACCTCTGTCGGGACACCGGGGATTTCCGCTGGGACGTTTAGGCCAAAGATCGGGTGCTCCCAGGTCTCGACGTCGGCGAGCTCGCCCCCTATAGCCGCCCGCACCATCTGGCGCGTGGCAGCTATGTCTATCCGCTCGCCCACCCCGTAAGGCCCGCTCAACCAGCCGGTGTTTATGAGGTAGCAGCGCGCACCGTGCTCACGCATCTTCTCGGAGAGCATGGCCGAGTACGTGGTCGGCGGCAGGGGCAAGAACGGCGCCCCGAAGCAGGTCGAGAACGTCGCCTCTACCTCGTTCTCCATGTCGGCCTCGGTGCCGGCAAGTTTGGCGGTGTAGCCGGAGAGGAAATAGTAGGCGGCCTGCTCAGGGGTTAAAGCGCTTATGGGCGGCAAGACGCCGAAGGCGTCGGCGGTGAGGAAGAGGACGGCCTCGGGGTGGCCGCCCCGGCCCTCGGGCACGGAGTTCTCGATGTACTCTAAGGGGTAGGCCACGCGGGTGTTCTCGGTGATGTAGCGGTCCGAGTAGTCCACCTCGCGGCTCTGGCGCTCCATGCCGACGTTCTCTAACACGGCCCCGAAGCGGATGGCGTCCCAGATCTGAGGCTCCTCCTCCTGGCTAAGGTCTATCGTCTTGGCGTAGCAGCCCCCCTCGAAGTTGAAGACGCCCACGTCGGACCAGCCGTGCTCGTCGTCCCCGATGAGCCTGCGCTCGGGGTCCGCGCTCAGAGTGGTCTTGCCGGTCCCCGAAAGGCCGAAGAAGAGGGCGACGTCATCCTCCTCGCCCACGTTCGCCGAGCAGTGCATCGGCAAGACGCCGTGCTCGGTCGGCAGCACGAAGTTGAGGACGCTGAAGATGCTTTTCTTAATCTCACCGGCGTACCCGGAGCCGGCCACGACGACCACCTTACGCGAGAAGTCTATGCCCACGAAGGTCTCGGACTCGGTCTCATCCTCCTCGGGATCGGCGAGGAAGCCGGGCACGGAGATGACGGTCCAATCCGGCTCGAACTCTTCTAGCTCCTTACCCTTCGGGCGCCTGAAGAGCTGCTTCGCGAAGAGGGCGTGCCAGGCGTACTCGCAGACGACCTGCACGTTCAGACGGTATCGGGGGTCGGCGCCGGCATAGGCGTCGACGACGTAGAACTCCTCAAGGTTGCCGAGGTAGCCGGTGGCCTTATCGAGGAGGGCCTCGAAGGCTTCGGCCGAGAAGGGCTTGTTGGTCTTGCCCCAGTTCACCCTGTGGCGCGTGGCGTCGTCCTCGATGATGAAGCGGTCCGTGGGCGAACGCCCCGTGCGCTTGCCGGTCTTGGCGACCAAAGCGCCGTTCCCGGCGAGCATCCCCTCTCGGCGCCTGACGGCCGCCTCCACGAGCCGCGCGGGGGGCAGGTTCTCGTGCACCGCCCCGTAACGCTCCAGCCCAAGCCGCTCCAGCGTCATCTTGCGATCCGCTACGTCCATACGATCCCTTTCAATCGGTTCCTAAAGACCCGGTATTCACCGTCTCGGAGGGCTTTAAAATGGCCCTAGTATGCCTCTCACCGAACTTAAGTCTAGCAAACCCCCGCATTCCGCGCCGTCTCTTCCGGCAACGCCCCGTGCTATATCCCGCCCGTCCCGCGATCCCAAACCGCGCCCACCGTGACCCGATTTCTGTGGCGTTGGAGTGCTAGTCGTGGCCACCATCGGCCCATCGAGCGGTATACTCCAAGCCTTCGATAGACGGGCCTTTAGCCGCCTCGAAACCTCCCGGCGCCGGAGGGGGTATAGGCCCGGTAGAGAAGACCGGTATGTTCGATCGACTGGCAGACATAGCGCAGTGGGCCATAGACGTCGTCTACTCCTCAGGCTACGTCGGCGTGTTCGTCGTGGTCGCGCTGGCGAACGTGCACCTGCCGATCCCCTCGGAGCTGACCCTGCCCCTCTCGGGTTTCCTGGTCGGGCAGGGGCACTTCTCGTTCACCCTGGTGATGGCGGCGGCGACGGCGGGGGGAGTGGTCGGCGCGCTGGCCCACTACCTGCCGGGGCGTTGGTTCGGCGAGGAGAGGCTGCGCAAGCTCGTCAGGCGGATCGAGCGGTACAAGATCGTCACCGAGTCGGACCTGGATATGGCGAGTCGGGCGTTCGAGCGACACGGCGGGAAGGCTATAGTGGTCGGGCACCTCGTCCCGGGGATAGGCTCCCTGATCTCGGTTCCGGCGGGCATCGCGCGCATGCCGCTCTTCGGACGGTTCATGTTCTACACCGTCCTCGGCAGCGCGCTGTGGAACGTCATCTTCGTCGTCCTCGGGCTGGTCTTGGGTGCCAACTGGCCGACCGTGAAGCAGTACGCCCCCATCATCGAGTACGCGGTACTGGCGGTCCTTTTCCTGGTAGTACTCCGATTCCTGTGGCGCCGGTGGAGGACACGCAAATAACCTGAACGCTCTCCTTACTCGCCGCTAGCGTTCGACGCTCGAACGCCACGCGAGTAGCTCGTCGCGGCGCTCACCTACTTCTCTGGCGCGCTCGTCCGCCAGGTTCTTTCGTTCGAGGGGGTCTTCCGACAGGTCGAAGAGCTCGTCGGGCAGGTCGTCGTAGTGGTGGATGTACTTCTCGAAGCCCTTTATGCTCGCTAGGCCCTTGTTCTTGTTGAAGCAGCTGAACATGAGGGGGCGGTCTTTGGGCAGCGGGCGAAGCAGCGAGTAGCCCGGGTATTCGCCGCCCTTCACCTCGTAGCCCAAGAGGTCCAGCACCGTCGGCAAGACATCCGTCAGGTTCGACGGCCCGGTAGAGCGCTCGCCGTCCTCGAACAAACCGGGGGCGTGGATGATGAGCGGGATCTTGAGGCCTTCTTCGTAGGGGACGTCCTCGTGCCCGTAGCGGTCGTGCTCGCCGAAGCCCTCGCCGTGGTCGCCGAAGACGACGAAGATGGTGTTGTCGTAGAGCCCGAGCTCCTTGTACTGGTTTATGAGGTTCCGCAAAAAGAAGTCCTGGTAGCGGACGCAGTTGAGGTAGCGGTCGAGCTTGTCGTCCTCTGCGAAGTCCTCGTGCCCGTAACGGGAAGGGGGCTGGTAGTCGTGGTGCGCCGTGCCCGTCAGGTACTCGACCACGAACGGCTCGCTCTTGTGCTCTCTTAGCCACCTCTCGCTGGGCTTCAGCATGATGTCGTCCTCGTAGCCGAAGTAGTTCGACCGCTCAAAGCCCTCCTTGTCCACAGCTTCGAGCGGGTAGTGATCCTCGTAGCCAAGGTTCTTCGCGAGGCGCCCGAAGTCATCGAAGTTCTCGGTGGAGGACTGGAAGAGGACCGTGGAGTAGCCCTGCTCCCTAAGGAGGTCGGCGATGCCCCGAGCGGGGAGACTGTCCGGCTCCGCCTCGGCGGTCGGTCGGAGGGGCGGGTAGACCCCGCAGTTAACGGAGACGCTGGCTTTAGCGGTGTGGGGCACGGTGGTGTAGGCCCGCTCGACCAGGAGGCTGCTCTGCTTCGCCAGCTCGTCGAGGAAGGGCGTGGTTTTCGGCCCGCCGTAGGGGGTCGTGGCACCGGCTCGGGTTGATTCGAGGTGGACCAGGACGACGTTGTGCCTCTTCGTTCGGGGCGTCGGCGCGAGAGAGGCGTTCGCGGCCGGGTGCTCCACGGCCGGGCCGTCATTGGTGTTCCTCCCGGAGATCACGCCTTTGATCCCCGTAAAGATGAGGTTGACGAAGGGGTCCCTGGCGAAGGCCTTGCCGGCGGGGTTGGGGCTGCTTGACAGCGAGAGCAAAACGCACCCGAGCGCCTGGAGGCAAAGCCCGAGCGGCACCAGGAAGGGGATCTTCTGAGCCGTCGGAGGACTCCCCGACAATCCCCGTAACCGCCCGACGGCACGCGTCACGAGGAAGGGGCCTGAAGTCGCGTAGAAGATGGCGGCCGCGAGGAGTATCCGGGCGGGGGGCGGAAGTTGGATCATCGGCTTGATCTCGTCGAACCTGGGGAGCCACAAGGCTACGATGCCGTAGTCGAGCGTGGTGCCGGTCTCCCCGTAGTACCGGTGGGCGCTCGTCCTGAAGAGCGCCACGAGCATCGTCGCGACGTGAAAGAGGACGACCACGGCCCACCGCAGAGGTCCCCATCGCGCGATGGCGAAGAGCCCGATCCAGAGCGACGCGTACCCTAGGTTGAAGAACACGTCCGATCGCATCAGCTTCAGGGTCCGCGCAAGCCTGAGGCCGCCGAAACGCGAAGCTACGCTCGAGGCCTTCAGCGCGAGGTTGTAGGCGACGAAGGGTACCAGGAGGCTGAGCAGGTAAACCCAGTCCCTCCGGCCCAGAAGCGCCACCAAG
>JALZEL010000026.1 GCA_030862075.1 Actinomycetota bacterium
ACCAGCTCGCCTACCCTCATCTCACCCCGCTGCGCGAGGAGCAGCAGGATCGAGAGCCGCGTCGAGTTGGCGAACCCGTTGAAGACCCGGGCCAGGAGGCACATGTCCTCGCTCTCCCGCCCGATCTCTACATCGAGATATGCTTGAGTTCCTACGCCCTTTTCTCGCATGAGCCGCTCCTTCCGCGCGCCCTACACTGCGTTCGCGTCTGCTGCATTGTACAATAGACACGATATACTGTAACAGCAGTCACATAACGAAGCCCTCTCCGAACGCTCTCAGCAAAGCGTTCGCGCGGACGCTCCTCGGTCATGTCTATAGCCTCTCGGTTCTTGCGGATGCTTCAAGTGGATGGAGTCGTGCTCTCAAGCTCAAGAGACCCCTTCTCACGTCGTACCCCGCACGCAGATTATATGCTCGCGCCCAGGACCACGAAACGAACCGCTAACGTCGAGAAGATTTACCGTGTGGTACCGTGCTTCAATCTTTCTCGTTCGGAAGAAAGGAGTCTCCTTGCCCTACGAATTCGCCCGATACCTCAAGATCCGAGCTGCCTACGCAGCTACCTGGTCGCCAGACGGGCGGCGCATCGCTTTCCTGACGGACATCACCGGCGTCCCCCAGGCGTGGGAGATGCCTAGCTCCGCTGGGGGCGGCTGGCCGGAGCAGCTCACCTTCCACGAGGAGAGGGTCTCGGGCGTCTACTATTCCCCTAAAGAGAACAGACTCGTCTACAGCATGGACGCCGGTGGTAATGAGCGCTCCCAACTCTTCCTGCTGGGGGGCGGGGAGGATCGGGACCTGACGCAATCTCCCGACGCGATCCACTACTTCGGCGGCTTCTCGCCCGATGGTGCCCAAATCGCCTTCACAGCGACGCGCCGCAACGGAACGGACTTCGACGTGTTCGTGCAAGACTTGCCCGACGGGGAGCCCGAGATGGTGTGGGAGACCTCTGCCTACCACACGATAGCCGACTGGGCTCCGGACGGTTCGTTCCTCGTCGTCACCCGCCACCACTCGAACCTCAACAACGACCTGTACGGGCTGAATCTTTCGAGCGGCGAAACCACGCTCCTCACCCCGCACGAGGGGGACGCTCGCTTCTCCGGGGCGCGCGTGGCGCCGGACGGGAGAAGCGTCTACCTCGCCACGGACCGGGACGGGGACTTCGTGCGACTCGCGCGCCTCGATCTCTCCACTAAGGAGATCGAGTACCTGACCCCCGATGACTGGGACGTCGAGGCGGTCGAGCTCTCCGAAGACGGCCGCTACCTGCTGGCTAGCCGCAACGTCGAAGGCTACTCGGACTTCATGCTCTTCAGCGGCAGGGGGAGGCGCATCCCGGGGCCCGAGATGCCACGGGGCATCCTCGGCGGCTTCGAGTTCTCCCCGGACGGGAAGAGGCTCGCCTTTACCCTGACCGCCCCGAACCGCAACGCGGACGTGTGGGTCGTGGACCTGCCCGACGGGGAGCCCAGGCGCTTAACACGCTCCTCGACCGCGGGCATCCCGCCGCGCACCTTCCGGCGCCCAGGAGTACTCCGGTACCCGACTTTCGATAGGCGCGAGATCCCTGCCCTCTTCTACGAACCCGATGCGCAGAACGCGCCCGTCGTCATCAACGTCCACGGCGGCCCGGAGTCGCAGTCGCGCCCCCTCTTCGCCCCCGTAACTCAGTATCTCCTCGGACGGGGCTACGCCGTCTTTATGCCGAACGTCCGGGGCTCCACGGGCTACGGCAAAGCCTACACCCACCTCGACGATGTGTACCTCCGAATGGACTCGGTAAAGGATCTGGCCTGCGCGGCTGAGTGGCTGTGCGAGAGGGGGCACGAGCGCATCGCCGTGATGGGTGGCTCCTACGGCGGCTTCATGGTGCTCGCCGCCCTCACGGAGTACCCTGAGCTGTGGACCGCCGGGGTGGACCTCGTAGGCATCGCCAACCTGGTCACTTTCCTTGAGAATACCGGTAGTTACCGGCGCGCTTTGCGCGAGCCCGAGTACGGCACTTTGGAGCGCGACCGCCCTTTTCTGGAGTCCATAAGCCCCATTCACAAGGCCGAAAAGATAAAAGCTCCCCTCATGGTGATCCACGGCAAGAACGACCTGCGCGTGCCGGTCGGAGAGGCTGAGCAGATCGTGGACAAAGTCCGCGGGAATGGCGGCGCGGTGGAGTACCTCTTGTACGAGGACGAGGGTCACGGCCTGGCCAAGCTCAAGAACCGCCTTGACGCGTATCCCAGGATCGCCGCGTTCCTGGATCTTTACCTGGCCGGCGAGCAGAGTTAACCGAACTTTAAGAAAGAGTTTACCGGTGGGAAACACTGCTTTCGCGCCCCTACAGGTTATCTTCTGGTCCGTGGCGATTTGCAAGCTTAGGCATACAAGTCCCTTTTTGGTGCAAGGCCCTCCCGACCCCACGACTGGCGCAGCGCAACGCGAAACAGGGCTAAGAATCGGCGCGGAACGCGAGAGCGCTACCGCTCGCACCTGCGCCTTTCCCCGAAGGAGAGAAGACGCGGATCCCCGAAGAATCCCACGGCGAGGAGCATGCCCAACGGTGAACTACCTCGATCTGGGGCAGTGCGCCCACACCGATACCGTACCTTTACTAACGTAAACTTCTTTGAAAATTTGTTAAGCTAGACGAAGCTACGTGATCTATGCGCCGCTGGTGGCACGTGTTCATTGACCGGTACGGGGAGGTGGTTTGCGGCGTTGACCTTGGGCGAGTTGGAGGCCCCGGCCGGCGGCATC
>JALZEL010000042.1 GCA_030862075.1 Actinomycetota bacterium
GGGGGACAACACGGTGATGAACGTGGAGCTGATCTCTCCGATCGCCATGGACGAGGGGTTGAACTTCGCCATCCGCGAGGGGGGCAGGACCGTAGGGGCTGGCGTCGTAACAGAGATAGTCGAGTAGAGCTGTGGCTGTATCCAAGATCAGGATAAAGCTCAAGGCCTACGACCACGAGGTCATAGACAAGACGGCCAAGTCTATAGTAGACACGGCGGAGCGGACCGGGGCTTTCGTGTTTGGCCCCGTTCCGCTGCCGACGAAGCGCAGCCGGTATACTGTGATCCGGGGTCCTTTCAAGGACAAGGACTCTCGCGAGCACTTTCAGTTGCAGACACACAAGCGCCTGATAGACATCCAGCAGCCCACGCCACGGACGGTGGATAGCTTGCAGCGCCTCGACCTCCCAGCCGGCGTGAACATCGAGATAAAGGCGACCTAGGCTATGGCGACGGCGGTTTTCGGACGCAAAAAGCACATGACCCAGGCCTTTCAGGACGACGGCACGCTCGTGGGCGTGACCGTTATCGAGGTCGAGCCGAACTTCGTGACGGCCGTTCGCACGGCGGACGAGGACGGCTACGACGCTGTGCAGGTAGGCTTCGGCACGGTGCCCACCCGGAAGGTAAACAGGCCCCACGCCGGGCAGTTCGAGAAGCACGAGGCTCCGCCGAGGAGGCACCTCAAGGAGCTCAGGGGCGTCTCGGACGAGGTCGGTGGGACTATAGGCGCGGACGTCTTCGACGAGGGCGACAAGGTGCACGTCACCGCCGTCAGCAAGGGCAAGGGCTTCCAGGGGACCGTCAAGCGCCACAGCTTCGGCCGGGGCCCGGTCACACACGGCTCGCACAACATCCGGCAGCCGGGTTCGGCCGGGGCCGCGGCGGACCCCGCGCGGATCTTCCCGGGGCAGAAGATGCCGGGGCAAATGGGCAACAAAGGCGTGACGGTGCGAAACCTCGAGGTCGTCGCAGTGGTCGTCGAGAAGAACGAGCTCTGGGTGCGCGGCGGGGTGCCGGGCGGCAAGGGCTCGGTGGTCAAGATCCGAAAGGCGGGTGAGTAGGGTGGCAAAAGCGCACCTCTTCGACGCCAGGAGCGGGGGGCGTACGGACCTCGATCTCCCGGGCTCGCTCTTCGAGACCGAGCCGAAAGAACACGTCATACACCGGGCCGTCGTTGCCGAGCTTGATGCCCGGCGGCGCTTTACGGCCTCGACTAAGGGCCGGAGCAAGGTTACGGGCTCTGGACGAAAGCTGTACAGGCAGAAGGGGACCGGCCGGGCACGAGCGGGCGACATAAAGCCACACAACCGTGTCGGCGGCGGTACCTGGGGCGGTCCGAAGCCGAAGGGCGAGCGTTCGCACAAGCGCATAAACCGCAAGGAGGCGCGGGCTGCATTCCAGGGAGTCCTCTCCGCGAAGGCGGCGGACGGCGAGTTGTACGTGCTCGACTCGTTAGGCTTTGACAAGCCCTCAACCAAGCAGGCTCAGGAGCTCGTCGAGAGGATGAATCTTGAGGGGCCGGTTCTGGTGGTCGTGACGGATGACGATGAGCACGTGGAGCTCTCTTTCAGGAACCTGCCAAAGGTAACGGCCACGCGGCCCTACGAGTACGGGGTCTACGAGTTGCTAAGGGCTCGGGAGGTCGTGTTCTCGCGGGCGGCCTACGAGAGGCTCGTCGGGAATCGGGAGGATAGGTAGGTAATGGATCCGCACCAGATAATCATCCGGCCGGTCATCTCCGAGAAGAGCTACAACCTGATAGAGACGGAGAACCAGTACACGTTCCAGGTGGACAAGCGCGCCAACAAGAACCAGATAAAGCGCGCCATCGAAGAGGCCTTCGACGTGAGGGTCTACAAGGTGAACACTGCGAACGTGAAGAGCAAGCCGAAGCGCCAGGGCCTCATGCGGCGGGGCCGGACGGCCACCTGGAAAAAGGCAGTCGTCAGGCTCGCCGAAGGCGAACGAATAGATCTTTTCGAGGGAGTCTAGGATGCCAGCGATACGTTACAAGCCGACGAGCGCCGGACGGAGGAACTCCTCCGTCCTCACGCGCGACTCGGTTACGAGGGAGAAGCCGGAGAAGAAGCTTCTCGCCAAGCTCTCGAAGAGCGGTGGTCGCAACAACAAGGGGCGTATCACCACCCGCCACATCGGCGGCGGCCACAAGCGTCGTTACCGGCTCATAGACTTCAAGCGCGACAAGGACGGTGTGCCGGCGACGGTCGCGACGATCGAGTACGATCCCAACCGCTCGGCGAACATCGCCCTTTTGCACTACCACGATGGCGAGAAGCGCTACATCCTTGCACCTCGCAACCTGACGGTGGGCTCGGTGGTCATGAGCGGATCCGAGGCCGAGGTGGACGTGGGCAACGCCCTGCCCTTGAACCGGATTCCGGTTGGTACGGTGGTCCACGCCGTCGAGCTTGAGCCGGGCCGGGGGGCACAGCTGGCCCGGAGCGCCGGCACTAGCGCCCAGATCACGGCTCGCGAAGGGAAGCTCGTTACGCTCCGGTTGCCCTCCGGGGAGCGCCGGCGCGTGCGCGCGGAGTGCCGGGCGACGGTGGGCGTCGTAGGGAACCAGTCGCACCAGAACGTCAGCCTTGGCAAGGCGGGCCGCAAGCGTCACCTCGGGGTGAGGCCGACGGTGCGCGGGACGGTGATGAACCCAGTGGACCACCCGCACGGCGGCGGTGAGGGCAAGAGCACGCCGGGCCGGTCGCCGGTCACGCCGTGGGGCAAACCGACCCTCGGCTCGCCCACCAGGAAGAAGCGCAAGAGGTCAGACGCGATGATCGTCCGGCGGCGTAGGAAGGGAAGGAGGCGCTAATGACGCGGTCTTCGAAGAAGCCGCCTTACGTCGAGGAGCGCCTTATGGAGCGCATCCTGAGGATGAACGAGAATAACGAGAGGCGTATGCTCAAGACGTGGAGCCGTGATTCGGTGATCTACCCCGAGTTCGTCGGCCACACCATCGCCGTTCACGACGGTCGCAAGCACGTGCCCGTGTTCTGCACGGAGAGCATGGTCGGCCACAAGCTTGGCGAGTTCGCCCCGACGCGGACCTTCCGCACCCACATAAAGAGCGACAGGACGGCGAGGCGCAGGTGAGGGCAAAGGCCAAGTCCGTGCGCGTTGCGCCGCGCAAGGCGCGCCTCGTGGCGGACGAGGTCCGGGGCAAGAGCTACCCGGAGGCGGTCTCCATCTTGCGGTTCACCAACAAACGGGCCGCCAAGATCATCGGCGACGTGCTGAACAGCGCCGCCGCCAACGCCGAGCACAACGCGGACGCGAATACCGACGAGCTGAGGATCAAAACCGTCAAGGTGGACGAGGGCCCGACGATGAAGCGCTACCGGGCCCGGGCGATGGGCCGGGCGACCATGATCCGCAAAAGGACCAGCCACATTACCGTGGAGCTCGAAGACCCGGACGGCTCTGCTACGGACACGCCCGAGGGCGAGGAGGAATAGATGGGTCAGAAAGTACACCCGGAGGGCTTCAGGCTCGGGGTCAAGCGCAAGGGCGAGAGGGTAGCCCATAAGAGCAACTGGTACTCGGACAGGGACTACGCGGAGCTGTTGGGCGAGGACCTCAAGATCAGGGAACACGTAGAGAAGAAGCTTAGCCGTGCCGGGATTGCGGACGTCACGATCCGCAAGGCCGCCGAGCAGGGCGAGATCGCGGTGGACATCCACACCGCCCGTCCTGGCATAGTGATCGGCAAGGGCGGCAGCGAGGTGGACGCCTTGCGGGGCGAGCTGGAGCGCCTCACCGGCAAGAGGGTGCAGGTCAACGTGCGGGAGGTCTCGCGCCCGGAGCTCAACGCCAAGCTCGTCGCGGAGTCCATCGCCGAGCAGCTCGAAGGACGGGCCGCCTTCAGGCGGACGATGAAGCGGGCCTTGACGAGCTCGATGCGCAGCGGGGCCGAGGGCGCGAGGATACAGTGTGGCGGTCGGTTGGGCGGCATCGAGATGAGCCGTCAGGAGACCATCTCCGAGGGCCGGGTACCGCTGCACACGCTCGATGCGGACATAGACTATGGCTTCAAGGAAGCCAAAACCCAGATGGGCCAGATCGGGGTCAAGGTCTGGATCAACCATAGGGTCAACGAAGAGCTCGTGACGAGGAGTGGCAGCTAAGCGATGCTGGTACCGAAGAAGCTCAAGTACAGGAAGCCTCACCGGGGCCGGATGCGGGGGCAGGCCAAAGGCGGCACGGACGTGCAGTTCGGCGAGTACGGTCTGCAAGCTTTGGAGCCGGCCTGGATCACGAACAGGCAGATAGAGGCCGCCCGTATCGCGATGACCAGGAAGATCAAGCGCGGAGGGAAGGTCTGGATCAACATCTTCCCCCACAAGCCCGTAACCAAGAAGCCGGCCGAGACACGCATGGGCAGCGGCAAGGGTTCACCCGAGAACTACGTCGCGGTCGTTAAGCCGGGCCGCGTCATGTTCGAGATGAGCGGGGTCAACGAGCAGCTTGCGCGCGACGCTATGGCTTTGGCCGCCCAGAAGCTCCCCATAAAGACGCGCTTCCTGGTCAGGGGAGGTGCGAGCACGTGAAGGCTACGGAGGTGCGCGAGCTGGACGTCGAAGAGCTCGAGCGGCGCATAGCCCAGACGCGGCGCGAGCTCTTCAATTTGCGCTTCCAGCACGCGACGGGTCAGTTGGAGAACACGGGACAACTCAAGGAGGTCCGGAAGAACATCGCCCGGCTTCTGACGGTCCTGAACCAGAAGAGGCGGGAGAACGGATAGTGGGAGAGGAGAGAGAGAAAACCGAGGTCGCCGAGGCGCTCGACGTAGGGGAGCTAGGTCCCGGTGCCGTCAAAGGCCCGCGGCTAGATCAAGACGAGGGGCGGATACAGAGCGATCCCGGCCGCGGCAGCCGCAAGGAGCGGGTCGGGATGGTCGTCTCGGACAAGCCGGACAAGACCGTCACCGTCTCCGTCGAGACGCTGGTGCGGCATCCCCTCTACAAAAAGCGCATCAGGCGCTCCGAGCGCTTCATGGTGCACGACGAGCGCAACGAGGCGCGCGTGGGGGACACGGTGAGGATCATCGAGACCCGGCCGCTCTCGGCTCGCAAGCGCTGGCGGCTCGCCAACATCGTGTCGAGGGCCGAGTAGTGATACAGCAGGAGTCGAGGATAAGGGTGGCGGACAACACGGGGGCCCGGAGCCTCTTGACCATCCGCGTGCTCGGCGGCAGCAAGAGGAGGAGCGCCGGCGTCGGGGACGTGATCGTGGCCTCCGTCAAGGAGGCTACCCCGGGGGGCGGGGTGAAGAAGGGCGACGTGGTGCGGGCCGTCGTGGTGCGGACCAAGAAGGAGACGCGCCGCGACGACGGGTCCTACATCCGCTTCGGCGAGAACGCCGGCGTGATCATCAACCCCGACGGCGCCCCGCGCGGTACGCGCATCTTCGGACCCGTCGCGCGCGAGTTGAGGGAGAAGGGCTACACGAGGATCATCTCGCTGGCCCCGGAGGTGCTCTAGTATGGGTCTCAAGATAAAGCGCGGGGACACCGTGGTGGTGATCACCGGCAAGGAGAAGGGCAAGCGCGGCGAGGTTCGGGAGGTTCATCCAAAAGAGAACCGGGTGGTGATCGAGGGCGTCAACGAGCGCACGCGCCACGCGCGGCCGACGCAGAACAACCAGCAGGGACTCTACACTTTCTACGCCCCCATGCACGTCTCGAACGTGATGGTGGTGGACCCGAACAGCGGGGAGCCGACCAAGGTCGGCTACCGGTTCACCGATTCGGGAGAGAAGATCCGGGTCGCCAAAAGATCCGGGGAGAACATAGATGGCAAGGCTCAAGGACAGGTACGACGAGGAGATCGCCCCGGCCCTCAAGGAGAGGTTCGGCATCGAGAACCCCATGCGGGTGCCGCGGCTCGAGAAGATCGTGGTCAACATGGGCGTCGGCGAGGCCGTGCAGAACTCCAGGGCTCTGGACGGCGCGATGGAGGATCTGGCCAGGATCACCGGCCAGAAGGCGCAACTCAGGAGGGCGCGCAAGAGCATTGCTGGGTTCAAGATCCGGGAGGGCATGCCGGTCGGCGCCAGGGTCACCCTGCGCGGTGAGCGCATGTGGGAGTTTCTGGACCGCCTGATCTCGATAGCCCTCCCGCGCGTGAGGGACTTCAGGGGGGTTAGCCCGAACTCCTTCGACGGCCACGGTAACTACGCCCTTGGCCTGCGCGAGCAGCTCATCTTCCCTGAGATCTCCTACGATTCCATAGACGCGACCCGCGGCCTCGACGTCGCGGTCGTCACAACGACGGAGAGCGACGAGGAGGCACGGGAACTCCTGCGGTTGCTCGGAATGCCCTTCACGGAGAGTTGAGAGGTAGAGTATGACGAGGAAAGCATTGCTGGTAAAGCAGAAGAAAAAGCAGAAGTTCCAGGTTCGGGAGTACAACAGGTGCCAGCGCTGCGGCCGGGCGCACGGGTACTACCGGAAGTTCGGGCTGTGCAGGATCTGCCTCAGGGAGCTGGCGCACCAGGGCAAGATCCCCGGCGTAACGAAAG
>JALZEL010000055.1 GCA_030862075.1 Actinomycetota bacterium
ACCTGGGCATCGGGGAAAGCGCTATGTATCCACTCTATCGATGCCTTCATGTCCTCAGCACGCACTTCTCCGGTCGCGCTGGAAGGATCGTAAAAAACGAAATCGGGGGCCAGAAGTTCATCTACTAAATCCGTATTGCCCCGAACGTACCCCTCAATGAAGCGGCGCGAGAGGGCCTTATTCTCCTCTAACATATGCGTGTCCTCCTTTCCGACCTGCTTCCTAAAGGCGGGCTAACCTTTTCCACCGCAAGCATGATGCCACCCCCGAAAACTCGGTGCGACCTTCCGAGAATTCATCCTCTGAAGCTGGTCTGAAAAGGGGTACGAGCAGCACTCCGATCGTGAATTTAACCGCTATTTGGAGGGCAAAATGGACCGAAAACCCCCTCTTTGATGCCCGTAAGGCTACGCTGCTTATGAACCTCTTCGCTCAGCAAGGTTCGCATCAGGAGTTCCTTCGTTCAGCAAGGCGCTGAAGAGTAGAGCAGCTTCTCGGAAACCTAGGGCTGGGCGTTCCAATATTCTCGTCGCTTAGGCTTCATTCGCTGGGACGCGAAGAGCTAGCTCCTCTGAGTATCGTCCAACCCACAACCCCCGCGATGAGCGAGGCGGCCAGGATACCGAGCTTGGCAGCCTCCACCAGGGAACCACTGTCCGGGAAGGCAAGGTCGGAGATGAAGAGGCTCATTGTGAAGCCTATCCCCGCCAGCCAACTCGCCCCGTAGACCTGGCGCCAGCTGAGGCCTCTTGGTAGCTCCGAGATGCCGCTCTTCACGGCAAGCCACGCGAAGAAGGTGATCCCGAGCTGCTTGCCGACCACCAGCCCGGCCACTATCCCGAGGGTGACGGGGTTGGTGAGCGCATCAGCGATACCCCCGCCGAGGGGCACCCCCGCATTGGCCAGGGCGAAGAGGGGCATGATCGCGAAGACCACCCACGGGTGCAAGGCGTGCTCCAGCTCGTGCAGGGGTGGCTCCAGCTTGTAGGTGGCATCGTTGAGCGCGTGCAGGGCGGCCTGACGCTCCTCGTTAGTGAGCACGTGCTCCCCCTTCTCGCCGGCCTGCTCGAAGCGGCCGAGGACGTACCTGCTCCGCTTGAGGAACGCGTCAGGGTTGATGAAGGAGCTGGCCGGCACCGTGAACGCCAGGAGCACCCCTGCTATCGTGGCGTGAACTCCCGACAACAGGAAGGCCAGCCACAATCCGACCCCCAGCAGGGCGTAGACCAACGTTCTACCCACCCCGACCAGGTTGGCCACCACAAGCGCGACCAGGAAGAGCCCGCCGAGACCAAGGGTGGACCACGAGATGTCCGAGGTGTAGAACAGCGCGATAATTAAGACTGCAACTATATCGTCAACGATGGCGAGCGCTGTCAAGAACACCTTGAGCCCCACAGGCGCCCTCTCCCCGAGCAACACTAGCACCCCCAGAGCGAAAGCGATGTCGGTGGCCATCGGTATGCCCCAGCCGGCCACGCCATCCGTCCCGGCGTTGATGGCGACGTAGAGCGTAGCGGGCATCACGGCCCCGCCCACTGCAGCGGTTACGGGTAGCGCAGCGCCCCGTAGGGATGAAAGCTCGCCCACCAGAACCTCACGTTTGATCTCCAATCCCACAACCAAGAAGAAGATCGCCATGAGCCCGTCATTGATCCAATGCGTTAGGTCCTTGGAGAGGGAGAAGTCGCCCAGGCCCACAGTCAACTTCGTACCCCAGAGTGCAGCGTAGCTGGCGCCCCATGGCGAGTTAGCCCAGACGAGAGCCACCACTGTCACAAGGATCAGGACGATACCGCCAGAGGACTGCTTGTGGGCGAAGTCCTGGAAGGGGCGTACGATCCTCTCCACGGGAGGCTGTGGCACAACACTCATGCGCCCCTTTATCCCCAGCAGAGCCCTTAAACAATCGCCCGCCAGCTCTTATTCACCGAGTTGCCGACAAGGCTAGACTTCTCGGTAACTCAATTCTCTGCTCCCTACAACAGTTCCGAAAATAGTCCATTTGGACGATGCACCGCCCTCTCCTAGAGACATAGACTAGCTAGTGATAGCAAGGGTTATGATCAGCTAAGAGTCCTCTCTGAGCGGGTCAGAAAGGAGAGACCGAACGTGTCCGAGCAACAAAACCGCGATGCCCTAGAGCGCTACTTTGAAGCTTTTGAGCGCCGAGATTTGGACGCCTTCGCCGAGCTGTTCCACGATGTCTACGTAGAGAAGTACCCTCAGTCGGGAGAGAGGATTCGAGGCAAGCAGAACGCGCGAGCGGTCAACGAGAACTATCCGGGACTGCCGAGCTTGATCAACCGCAGCTACAGCATAAGTGGGAACCTCGGCGTTATGGAGATGACCCTCGAGTATGACGGTGACCGCGTGCATGCCTGCGAGATAGTTGAGTTCGAAGAAGGCAAGATCAAGAGGGCGAGGACCTATTTTGCTGAGCCCTTCGAAGCGCCTCAGTGGCGAGCGCAGTGGGTAGAAAGGATGTAGTGAGAGGACCCACTCACTCAACCTCCTAGAAGAGACCGTATTAAAAGCAGATGGAGGGACCTTGATGGTGGGTCTTCGGTAGCGGCAATCGCCGAGATACAGCTCCTTCGAGCCGCTTTTTTGCGGCCTGGTGAGGTCCCGGTGGGCACCTATTCGGACTTTTCAGACAGTCTCAAATGGACTTTTCTCGGAAGTTAGCGCGCCTCGCTGAACCCCTCGACCGTCCATCTCCGCTGTAGCTCGACCACCTGCTCGTCAGGCACCCCGACGGAGAGGTGCATGTGTACCAGCTTCCATCGTCCCTCCTCTTGGCGCATGACAGCCGTGAGCCGGGTCTGCATGAGCGAACCATCCGGGAAGACGAAAGCCGGCTGGTCAACGACCCACCCTAAGGAGCCCTCCTCGTAGCCGACCGGGGGGCACACTCCTGCTGTGGGACAAAGAGGCCGGAGGGATGAAGCCTGCCCAGCATCCCACAATGGCTAGGAAGGTAAGCCGCTTTAGCATAGCTCCTTAGCCTCGCTCTCCGCTTTGTCCGCCGGGGCCCTGCTAAGGGTTAACAACTTTCGGGTCCGGCTAAGAAGGGCTAACACCTTTCGCCCCGGATCTCGGTCACCGCGGGCTCGAAGAAGAGGCCCAAGAGCCAATCTGATGCAACCCGGGCCTTGCTCTGTGGGCTCTCTATGCGTACCAGGTAGGCAGCCCGCCAGAACAGGGCGCCGAGTAGGCCGCTGAACTTCACTCCCATGACCTCGTTTACAGCGAAGTGGCTTCCAAGCTCGACCATCTGTCCTAAGGGCCGGTACTCAAAGGGAGTGAGGTCCTCCCTACCGTCAATGACGGCGAGAAGGTTCTTGGCCAACGCCTTTCCTTCCTGAAGGGCCGCCTGTGCGGTGGGTGGGACCAAATTTCCGTCCTCCTCGGCGGCAGGGATGGCTGCGCAGTCCCCGAGAGCCCACACGTTCGGCCGGTCTACGACACGCAGGTAGCTGTCCACCTTCACCCCGTCGCGCTCGGTCAGCGGGAGGTCGAGCTCCCTCACCTTGGCGTTCGGGCGTCCCCCCGCGGTCCAGATGACGTTCTCGGTCGGGATCTCCTGTCCGTCTTTGAGCTTCACGCAGTTCTGCGTAACCTCCTGCGCCTGGACTCCCGTCATGACCTCGATGTGTCGGGATACTAGCCGGGAATGGGCCGCCCGCCGGAGCGCAGGGTCTAGCTCCCGCAAGATACTCGGCCCCCCCTCCAAGAGAACGATCCGGGCCCGCCTGTCCGCATCGACGTTTGGGTAGTCTGGGGCGAGAGCTCCGTGGATCAGGGTGTGAAGCTCAGCAGCCGTCTCGACCCCCGTAGCGCCGCCCCCTATGACCACGAAGGTGAGCTTGGATTCGGGGACCTCACCCCTCATCAGGGAGACCTCCTCGAAGCGCTCGATCACCCGGTTGCGGATGGCCTCGGCGTCCGGGATTCCCCTCATCTTAAAGCTGTGCTCCTCGACCCTTGGTATGCCGAAGAAGGCCGGCTCGGCACCCAGCGACAGCACCAGGTGGTCGTAGGGGAACTCCTGACCTTCGGCCGTTACCACCTTGCGCTCGTAATCTATGCTGCCAACAGACGCCCGGCGAAAGCTGGCCCCGGCCCGGATCAGGGCCCGGCGCAGGGGCTGGGCCACGTTGCGGGTGTCTATGTCGCTGCTTATGATGGCTGGTACCATCGGCCAGAAGGTAAAATAGTTCTCCTTAGAGATCAGCATCACCCCGACGTCGTGCCGACCGCGGGTGAGGTTGCATAAAGTATACGCCGCCGTGTAGCCACCGAAGCCGCCGCCCAAGACGAGGACGCGGTTGGAGAACTCTCCGTAGGGGGGTCTCTCCCAAGCCTCGTAGCGAGACCTCGGATTTAACGCCCGCCGCAAAACCCCCGCGGCGAGGGCGGCACCGCCCAACGCAAAAGCACCCTTCGACAATCTACCCATAGTGACCTCCAGCGACTAGCTTGGTCCCGTGCTCTGATACGAAATCCTTCCCAAATGCATTTATACCCCATAACTCATCGGACGAGGTGGGATCCGTAAGTATCTGTAAATCGGTAGTTCGCTATGCTAGACGCGGGCTCGCGGTGGGCGTTGTGTGGCGGCGCTGCCGTGTACCTATGCTGCGTAAGTGTAGTCCACGGCGCGACAGCGCAGGGCGTCGTCCCAGTCATCGTGCGCACCCTTCTTACTGTACCGCAGAAGAGTAGTCGTAGCGCCGAGCACCTAATTCTTACGGTCTCGCGCGTTCTTCGCGTGGTTGGCTACAATTATGAGGAGGCGTTTCTGGTCGGAGTGATTGGGGATGCTTAGTAATTCGGGCGCAGGTCCTGAGCGTCCCCATGAGCCTATTCTGTAGAATGCCGGTGAGAGATTGCAACGTTTTTAGGGAAGAGGGGGACGGTTTGGCCGGGGTATTCGTCGTCGGTTCAATCAACCAGGACTTCGTGCTCAAAGTCGAGCGACGCCCGGAGCCTGGCGAGACCGTCACCGACGCCGGACTCTCCCTCTACCCCGGCGGCAAGGGCGCTAACGGGGCCATCGCCGCCGCACGCCTCGGGGCCGAAGTCGCGATGTTCGGGAGGGTGGGCGAAGACGCCTTCGGCTCCGAGCTCGTAAAAAATCTCCGTGACAACGAAGTGGATACGGAGCAGGTAGAAGCCGTCTCCGACGCACCGACAGGCTCCGCCTTTATCACCGTCACCCCCGACGGAGAGAACGCCATCGTCGTCTCCCCCGGCGCGAACCGCAGCTTTGGCAAGGAGGAAGTCGAAGCCGCCGCAGAAGATCTGGGACGGGCGCGGGTGCTCGTCGCCCAGCTCGAGATCAACACAGAAGCCATCGAGGCAGCGGCATGCAGTGTGATCGGCAACGGGGGACGCTTCGTCTTCAACCTTGCGCCGCCGAAGGAAGTTCCCGACTCCCTGCTTCACCGGTGTGATCCCCTCGTCGTCAACGAGCACGAGGCCCATTTCCTGCTCGCAGAAGACGTGCGGGTACCGGAAGAATCGGCCGAGAGGCTTCTGGGCCTCGGCCCACGCTCGGTCGTCGTAACTTTAGGCGCTGCGGGCGCGGTCCTCGCCGCCGACGGGTCGACCAGGCGCTTCCCCGCCCCCCAGGTCGAGGCCGCGGACACCACCGGAGCCGGGGATGCGTTCGTGGGCGCCCTGGCAGCAAAGCTCGCGGAAGGCGTACCGCTCGAAGAGGCCATCCCCTACGCCGTGCTCGCGGGCGCCGCCGCAGTGACACGTGAGGGGGCGCAGGGCTCGTTGCCGACTCCGGGGGAAGTAGAGAAGCTAGACAGTAAGTAAGCCCGAATGACCGCTAGATCGCAGTAAACCATTCGGTGTCCACCTTTACCTTTTCGACTTGTTTGGTGGTCACCCCGAGCTTTAGGTCTTTAAAGTAGATGTATTATCACTCAGGTTACGAAGGGCCTCTAGCGTAGGTTTAGAAGCTGATCGTATGTTGGAACACCCGCCACACCAAGTATATTAAGCTTTTCGAGTGAGAGACGCTACGTACTACCACTCCTCTTCGCCAAAGAACGGCATCCCCTAACGACGTAGCTCGGAGACGCGCTCCATCTCCTCGTCGTTCAGCTCGAAGTCGAAGACGTCGAAGTTGTCCTTCAGGTGCTCCTCGCTCGTCGCCTTGGGGATGGCGGCGACCTTTTCTTGCTGGATCAGCCACCGCAGCGCCACCTGCGCGCCGGTTTTGCCGTGGGCCTCCCCGATCTCCCGGAGCGTTTCGTCGTTTAGGATGCCCCCTCGGGAGAGGGGTCTGTAGGCGGTGAGCAGGTAGTTCATCTCTTTCGCCTGACCGAGGAGTTCGTCCTGTGCCTCGTAAGGATGATACTCGACCTGGTTGCAGAAGACCTCGGCATGTTGCGCAGCTTCCTGGACCATCGAGGGGGGGAAGTTGCTCACGCCGATGTGCCTCACGCTTCCCTCTTCCTGAAGCTCCCTCATCGCGCCGAGGGTCTCCTCCAGGGGCACGTCCCGGCTCGGCCAGTGCATGAGCAGCAGATTCACGCGCTCGGTGTCGAGCTTCTTCAGGCTCTCGCGAGTTGTTTGGATCGTCCTCTCATACGAGAAGTCGCTCGGCCACACCTTGGTAGTAAGGAAGATCTCCTCGCGGTCCACACCCGAGCCCTGGATGCCGCGCCCCACTTCTTCCTCGTTGCGGTACATCTGAGCCGTGTCTATGTGCCGGTAGCCCAAAGAGAGGGCACGTTCGACGGCCCTCTCACACTCCCCTCCCGAGAGTCGGTAGGTACCCAGGCCCAACGAGGGGACCTTCTCCCCCTTGATCGTCTGGTGTTCCATCGTGACCTCCTTAAGGGTTGTCCGACCGTTTCTCCTGGCGTCCCAACCTGCGACGTTGCGCGCTCAGCGGCTTCCTTCGGGGGCGAAAGATTCCTCGGGGCGGCCTTCCAGCTCTGCAGCGGCGGAAAGGAACCAGTCGGGGCGGGGTTTTACCTCGCCTTTTTCGAGGTTGTAGAAGGCGTGGGCCGCCGAGCCCTCGGCGGCGACGACGCCTTCCTCGAAGGTCTCGCCGGCGCGGAGCTCGAAATCCATGACGTAGGAGCGGTTGCCGATCGTGCAGATGCTCGCGGCGGCGTGGAGGGTGTCCCCGAAGAGGACAGGGGCCTTGTAGCGGACGGTCGTCTCGACTATGACGTAGCGGGCGCCGGGGACGTCTCCGGATTCGAGCTCCTCGATATCCACCAGGGTGGCGAGGATCTGCCAGTAGGACATGCGGACGGACTCGAAGTACTCCAGGTAGACAGCATTGTTTACGTGACAGTAGGGGTCAAGATCCTGGTAACGGACCTGGAGCCTCTCTACCACTGGGGGGTTCTTCAAGGGGACGCCTCCCTACGTTCGGGTCCTTGCGGTGGCGGAGATTCTACAATAAGGGGCAGCCTATCTGGTTTAATGCGCGTAATGGAGGAGTTCGAGGAACTGCTGGAGCAGGGAGAGACGCTCGCGGGGGAGGGTCTCCTGAAAGATGCCCTCTCGCGCTTCGAGGCAGCCCTGGCCCTCCAACCGGAGAACCCCGACGCGATAGAGGCCATAGGTAGCGCGCTTATGGGGCTCGACCGCCTTGAGGAGGCCGAGGCGATCTTCCTCGACGCCCTGGAGCTCGACCCCGACTGGCTCGCACCGAGGATGGGCTTAGCAGCCCTGGCTATGCGCAACGACGAGCCGTTCAAGGCGGTGCACCACCTGGAGAGAGCGACGTCTTTGGACCCCGAATACCCGGACGCCTTCGTCGAGCTCGGACGCTACTACGGGCTCATGGGGGAGCCCTCTTTGGCGCGCGAGACCTTCGAGCGGTGGACGCGGGCCCACCCCGATGATGCGGACATGCTAATAAACGCGGGTCTCACAGCCTTCGACGCCGCCGACTACCCCCAGGCTCTAGAGTTCTTCGACAAGGCCCTCGAGGCCGCCCAAGACGACCGGCAGAAGAGCGGGGCCCGCACGTTCCGGGCGAACTCTCTGGACATGCTCGGCCGCTACGAGGACGCCATCGACGACTACGAGCGGGTGATAAGATACTCCCCTGACTGGTGGGAGGCACACGCAAACCTAGGGATCTGCCACGCCCGCAACGGCAATTCGAAGGAGGCCGAGAGGGCCTTCCGGCGGGGTCTCAATGACTGCCCGGGCTCGCCGGAGATCAGAGATGAACTCGCCGCGCACCTCCTCGCCGAGAACAAGGACCTGAAAGAGGCCCTAACGCTTGCCGAAGAGGCCGTGGCGTTGGGACAAGACGAGGTCCGTCACCTCCACACCCTGGGCGAGGCCCGCCTGGCCTTGGGCGACGAGGAAGGTTCCGTCGAGGCTTACCGAAGGGTCCTCGCCCTCGACCCCGAAGACCCGAACGCACACCTGGAGATAGGTCTCTACCGCGAGCGCCGCGGCGAGATCGGGGATGCCGAGGAACACTTCGTCGAGGCTCTGAAACTAGATCCCGGCAACCCCCGCTCCCTCTACTCCTACGCGAGCCTCTACTACGCGACCGACGATCTGGAGACCGCGGAAGAGCTCCTCGTGCGGGCCGTCGCCGCCGACGCCGGATACTCGCCGGCCCTCTCGGCCCTGGCGAGCATAAGGGCCAGGCGCGGCGACTACGCCGCCTCCCTCGACTTCATCGAGAAGGCTGTCGCCGCCGGCGAAGAGGACCGCGAGCACTTCGAGAAGGCTTTGGAGTTCGCTCCCCTGCGCGACCACCCAAAGTTCCGCAATCTCCTCACCCGCATGGGCGCCGGCAAGAACGGGACCCGGTAGCCCGAGAAGTACGTGCCGCTCCCCCTAGTCGCGGGCCTGTTCCTCACCGTAACCGGGCTCGTCGCCCTCTGTTTCGGCCCCTACGCCCTCCTGCGCGGCGGTCGGAGCCAGAGGAGCGGCATCGGTCCCCTCTCCGAGCGCGGCGTCCACGCCTTAGACGGCATCAGGATGACCGCGATCGGCGCGGCGAGCCTCGACCTCGGTCTCTATGCGTTGTGGTCGTAGTTTTAGGCCGTCAGGTATCGGGGCTCAGCTTATTGCCGAGCGAGAGATAGTCGCAAAGCCAAACCCCGTCGTATCCGGATGCGGCGTCTCATCGCCCAGTTCGAGGCTCTTAGGTACTTGCCGAAGCCTGCCTGCCGATACCGCTGACGGCTACAACAGTTTCAGGCTGGCGGTGGCGTTCTCCAGGTTCTCGAAGAAGCGGTCCATCTCGAGGGCGCGTTCGTGGGCGAGGTTGCGGGAGGCGTCGAAGTAGAGGAGTTCCGGGAGACTGCGGCGCAGGCTCTGGGCGTGGCGGGTCGCCGCCGCGAGGTCGGGGACGTCTTCTTCGAGGCCGACCATCGCGAACACCCTACCGAGTCCCACGGCGCCGAGGTAGTCGAGAGCGACGGCGTCCTTGAGGAGGGCGGCCTCCATCGAGCGTCCCTGGGGAGCCCCCGGCGGGTGGTGCTCTATGGCGTCGAGAACGACGCGGGCGGCCTTTGGGGGGAAGTCCCCGTCGCGCAGGATGCGGGTGGCCACCGCCACGGAGCGCCGGACGTGATCCGGGCCCTCTCTGAGAGTGTAGGCCCTGTACAAACCGATGTCGTGCAGGAACGTCGAGAGGCGTAGGATCTCCTCGTCGTAGTCGAGCCGCTCCGCGCGGGCGAGCTCCTCAGCCAAAGAGAGGACCCTGAGGCAGTGGTCGTAGCCCCAGATCGGGTGTGTCCCCGCCCGAGAAACTAGCGTCTCCACCTCTTCCACGATCACCCGCATAGGTACGGAAGTGTAGCGGACGCGCCCCGGGGGCGCGAACGAAGGGAACCTTAACGACAAGCCGCCGAGACGGCGAGGCGCGTCGCGACAGCCGGTTCCGGCGCGCGGGAAAAGACCGCCGGGTGCAGGATATGTGCCAGGATTTCCACCCCCTCCACGAGCCTGGGCCCGGGCCGACTAAAGTATGAGTTGGCGTCCACCGCCCACACCCGCTCGTTGCTCACCGCGGGAAGCCCGGCCCAACCGGGCATCTCCGTCAGGGCGCGGGCTTCTTTCAGGACCCGCGTTGTGTCGAAGCCACAGGGCATGAGGACGAGCACCTCCGGAGCGGCCTCGCAGACTACCTCCCAGGTAAGGCGTGTGGAAGACTCGCCCGCTCCGGCGAAGAGCTCCTCGCCGCCGGCGATCCGCACCATCTCGGGGACCCAGTGGCCGGCGGAGAACGGCGGGTCCAGCCACTCTATGCAGCCGACTCGCGGCCGAGGACGCCCCGCTACAGCCTCCTCGACGTGGGCGAGCCTCGTTTCGAGGGCGGAGATTCTCTCACGGGTCTCCACGCCGCGGCCGACGGCGTCACCGACCTCTACGGCAGCATCCAGCACCTCACTTAGTGAGGTCGGGTTCATGGAGTGGACGCGGGGCGCTTCGGAGAGTCCGGCCGCGGCCTTCTCGACGACGCCCAAAGAGACGGCGCAGACGTCACAGAGACCCTGGGTGAGGATAAGGTCGGGCTTCAGCTCTTCAAGCAGCTTCGCGTCCAGAAAGTAGATGCTGCCGGTGTCGGCGAGATGCTCCCCGATGGCGGCGTCTATCTCGGGGCTGGAGAGTCGGTGATAGTCTATGCGGGTGCTGGTGAGTTTAGGGAGGTCCTCCACGCCGGGCGGGTAGTCGCACTCATGGGTCACGCCGACCAAAGAGTCCTCGGCGCCGACGAAGTAGATCATCTCCGTCGCACTCGGGAGGAGGGAGACGACGCGCAAGCTGCCGGTCAAAGCACCACTCCCTCAGAACTGCTGCTTGCGGAGGTCGCGCAGGAGGCTCGCCTGGCC
>JALZEL010000074.1 GCA_030862075.1 Actinomycetota bacterium
CGCGTAGCCCCAACGTTGCCCGCCGTGTACACGTTTACCGCCCGCACGTAGGCCCTCGCCGCGGCCTCGACCACGTCCTGAGAGAGCCCGCGCCCGGCGTACTCCTGATCCTCGAACTCCACCGAGACCCGGACCTCGCCCAGGGCATCCTTGCCGCCCGTGACCGCGTCGATGCGAAAGTCCGTCAGCCTGCCCTTTATACCGGTCGCCGCGTCTATCGCGCGGAAGACCGCGTCCACCGGGCCCTCGCCCTCGGCCTCGGCCTCGAACGTGCCGCGCTCGGCGTGCGAGATTGTCACCGCCGCCCGGCTCTGCCGACCCGTGGCCGCCACAACCCGGAAAGACTCCAGGACGAACTTGCCCTCAAAGGAGCCCACCTCATCTGCCGCGATCGCCTCCAGGTCCGCCGCCGTGACGGCCTTCTTGTGGTCCGCTATCTCCTTGAAGCGTAGGAAAGCCCTCTTCAAGACCTCGCCTTCGAGGGTGTAGCCGAGCTCTTCGAGGGCGTCCTTCAAAGCGTGGCGGCCCGAATGTTTGCCCAGGAAGATGTTCGTCCCTTCGAGCCCGATGTCTTTCGGCATCATGATCTCGAATGTGCGGCGGTCCTTCAGCACGCCGTCCTGGTGGATCCCCGACTCGTGCAAGAAGGCGTTGCGCCCCACCACGGCCTTGTTCGGCGGCACCTCGTAGCCGGTGATGTTAGAGATCATGCGGCTCGTGTTCGCGAGTTGGCGGGTCTCCACCCCGACCTCGGCGTTGTAGTGGTCCCCGCGCGTGACGAGCGCCATCACGATTTCCTCGAGGGAGGCGTTCCCGGCGCGCTCCCCGATCCCGTTCACCGCGACCTCGACCTGACCGGCCCTGACCTGCACGCCCGCCAGGGAGTTTGCCACCGCGAGCCCGAGGTCGTCATGGCAGTGAACTGAGAGCACCCTCTCCTTCAGCCCCGGCACCCGCTCTTGCAGTTCTTGAAGGAAGACGGAGAACTCGACCGGGGTCGTGTAGCCGACCGTGTCGGGGATGTTGACCACGTCCGCCCCGGCCTCGACCGCCGCCGCGACCACCTCGGCGAGGTAGCCGATCTCCGTCCTCGTGGCGTCCATCGGCGAGAACTCGACGTTGGGGCACAGGGACTTGGCGAACCGCACGGCTTCGCCGGCGCGCTGGAGGATCTCCTCCGGGTTAGAGCGCATCTGGTGCTCTATGTGCAAGTCGCTCGTGCCCACGAAGGTGTGGATGCGTGGGTTCTGGGACCACCGAACGGCCTCCCACGCCCGCTCGATGTCCTGCTGGTGGATCCGGGCGAGCCCGGCGATCGTAGGCCCCTTGACCTCCGATGCGATGCGGCTCACCGACTCGAAGTCGCCCTCGGACGTGATCGGGAACCCGGCCTCGATCACGTCCACCTTCAGACGCGCGAGCTGGTGGGCTATCTCTACTTTCTCCTCTACCGAGAGCGAGATCCCCGGCGACTGTTCGCCGTCCCTGAGCGTGGTATCGAAGATCTGTATGCGACGCATAAAACGTTCGTCCCCCTGATTCGAGTAATGCTGGTTGGAAGTGTGGCTGGTTTTCGGTGGCCGCTGATCCTGAGGAAGCCCGGCGCTAGAGGCCGGGACGGGTAATTCGTCCGGCGGCCACCCTGGTTAGTCGTAGAGCGTTAAAAGAGAAACGCGAGATGTCGGGAAACGTCAGCATGCGAAAAATCAGTATCTCACCTGGCGGTTCGCTCTGCAACCTCGACGGCGACGGTCCAGTCGGCGTACTCGTCCCACTCGCCCCTCGCCGCCTTGAAGTACAGCTCCTGCAGGCGGCTCGCGACCGGGCCCATCGCTCCCGTGCCTATCTTGCGGTCGTCTATCTCCGTCACGGGCGCTATCTGGAAACCGGTGCCGGTAAGAAAGACCTCGTCGGCGGCGTAGAGCTCGGTGCGGCCCACGTCACGCTTGTCGGTCGGCATCCCGAGCTCCTTCTCGGCCAGCTCCATCACCGCATCGCGTGTGATCCCCTCGAGGATGTCCGCCGTCGCTGGCGGGGTGACGAGCCCGCCCTTGCGGACGAGGAAGATGTTGGCCGCGCTCGCCTCGGAGACGAAGCCCTCTTGAGTCAGAAAGACCGCGTCGTCGTAACCTGCACGGTGCGCGGCGTCCACCGCCAGAGCGGTATTCACGTAAGAGCCGGTGCACTTCGCCCGGGCGGGGATGGCGTTGTCCGCCGTCCGTCGCCAGGAGGAGACGCAGCACCGCAAGCCGGTCAGCTCCACGTAGTTGCCCATCGGTACCGTGAAGATGGAGAGTTCCGACCCTCCCCTGAGGTTCACCCCGACCGATTGAACCGACTTGTAGGCCAGAGGCCGGATGTAGGTGTCCTCGCGGGGGGCGTTGCGGCGCAGGATCTCCAGCGTTATGTCGCACAGCTCGTCGATCGTGTGCGGTAGCTCGATGTGCAGTATGCGGCTCGACTTCTCGAAACGTTCGTAGTGCTCCCGGAGCTTGAGGACCTGGAGCGTGCCCTTAGATTCGTTCCAGTACGCCCGTATCCCCTCGAAGACGCCCGTACCGTAGTTGAGGCCGTGGGTCGCGGGTGAGAGCCTTACGTCGCCAAGCTTCACCAATTCCCCGCCGTGGTAACACCACTCCGCGTCCGAAGAGGCGAACGCCTTGCGGCTCATCGAGTCTCACCCCCCGAAGGGCTCCCTGCGGGGGCTTCCTCGATCATCCCCTCGGCGGCAAGGGCCCTGAGCTCCGCCCCGATCCTCTCGACGTGTTCGTCTTCCTCCCGGCGGCGCATCGCGCGGAAGCTTGCCCCGCCAGCCTGGTTCTCGAGGACCCACTCTTTGGCGAACTTGCCGCTCTGAATATCGGTGAGAAGACCGCGCATCTTCTCTTTGACACCCTCGTCTATCACCTTCGGGCCCGCCGTGTAGTCCCCGTACTCGGCGGTATTCGAGATAGAGTAGCGCATCCTTGCGAGGCCGCCCTCGTAGATGAGGTCCACGATCAGTTTTAGCTCGTTGACGCACTCATAGTACGCGAGCTCGGGCTGGTACCCCGCCTCGACCAAAGTGTCGAACCCGGCCTTCAGGAGCGCCGTGAGCCCACCGCATAGAACCGCCTGCTCGCCGAAGAGGTCTGTCTCCGTCTCCTCGGCGAACGTGGTCTCAATGATCCCGGCCCTACCGCAGCCGATGCCGCGGGCGTAGGAGAGGATCAGGTCGCGCGCCTCCCCGGAGGCGTCGTTCCCGACCGCGAACAGCGCCGGCATCCCTTTGCCCTCCACGTACAGGCGCCGCAAAACGTGCCCCGGCCCTTTTGGTGCCACGAGCCCCAGGTCTACCTCGGCCGGGACCGTTATCTGGTTGAAGTGGATGTTGAACCCGTGGGCGAAGAGCACGAGCATGCCTTCGGATAAGTTCGGCTCGACCTCGCTCCTGAAGACCGCGGGCTGCCTCTCGTCCGGCAAGAGCATCATCACCACGTCTGCCCATTGCACCGCGTCGGCGGTGGTCATCACCTGGAGGCCTTCTCGCTCGGCCCTT